>CAIKKV010000111.1 GCA_903828035.1 uncultured bacterium | reverse complement strand
GGGCGGCCAGATCGCCTGCACGTTCACCCTCTCAGGCGAACGGGCCGAGGCCCTTTTGGGATCGTCGGGCGGGCCCGTGCTGGCCCTGTGGAGGGCCCCGGGCCGATTCAAGGGGGTCGTGGTCTTCGACGGGGTGGAAAACGCCTCCAGGGACTACGTGCGGGCCTTGCGCGGGCGGCTGGGCGAGGCGGGCGGCCCGGCTGTGGCCGCGCTGTTGGTCGGGCCGGTGTTGCATGAGACGGAGGGGGCGGCCGGCGTGACGGCGGCCGCGGCGCCGGGATATTACAAGGAGGTCAGCGATCAGCGGGCGTATGCCGGGCTCGATCTGCTGACCGGGGAGCGCGATCCGACGGTGGGCGGCGGGCTCAGCGGCGCTTTGGCCGCCACGAACTTCGCCGCCGGCCATGTGGCCGTGATGAACGGGATCGCCCTGTTGGCCGAGCGGATCCCCCTCCGGGTGGAACCGGCGGAAGGGGGGCTGATGTTCCGGGGGGGCGGCCTGGTGCGGCTGGCTTCGGCGGGCGGGTTGAAAGTGGCGGCGCGCGAAGGGGCGCCGCTTCCGGTGATGACGAATGCCGCCGTATGGGTGGTCGAAGGGTCGGGAGAGGGGCTGGTCGAGATTCAGGCCGCCACGAACGCGCCGGTGGTTTATGTCCGCTCGGAGCGGGAGGTGGTGGTGACCACGAGGAGTTTGCCATGAAGCTGTCCTTTGGAACGGCGCGTCCGCTGTATCGGGCCGGGCAGCATCCGCGCCTTCTGATGGGCCCGGCGGACCTGGTTGAATTGCGCCTGCGGATCCGGTCCGGGACCGGCCGGAAGATCTGGCAGGCGCTGCTTCGCAAGGTGGCGCCTCTCTTTGAGGAGCTGGCCGCCGCGCCGGATTCGACCGCCTGGCTGGCGGGCGACGGAACCTGGAGCTCGCTCCCGGCCCGGCTGCTGTTCGGGATCAATGATATGGCCCTGGCGGCGCGGCTCGAGAAGAGGCCGGTCTACATCGATCTCATTCGAAAGCTGTTGCGGGCGCTGTGCGCGGCGGATCCGGTCAAGGGGCGCGCCTGCATCCGCCTGGCCGACATGGCGCTGGCGTATGACCTGCTTTATGACGCGTGGGCCCCAGAGGACCGCGAGGCCTTCACCCGCGCCGGACTGGCCACCCTGGAAGCGCGCCTGGAGGCGAGCCAGCTTACCTATTTCAAAAACGCGGGCGCCAACATCCCCCTGCTGAACTTTATCGGCGCGGTGCCCGTGGCCCTTGTCCTGCGCGGGGAGCCCGGGGTGCCCGGGACGCTGGAGGACAGCCTCTCCCGCCTGATTTTGAGGGTTGAAGCCGCCGTGAATGTGACGGCGAACGAGAACGGCTATCCGGAAGAGGACGGGGGCTACGGGTATGCGATCATGGGGCGGCTGGTGGAATACGCCGAGATGCTGCACCGCGCGGGGCTGTTCGACGTGTACACGGCCTGTCCCCCTTTCGCCCGTTCCGGCCGGGCCCTGCTCCACCTGGTTCAGCCCTGGGGGGAGGCGCTGTCCAACACGGGGGATCATGGCGACGACTTCGGGCACCGCGAGCTGGCCCTGGCGCGGCTGGCGGCGCGGACGCGGGATCCGGCCCTGATCTGGCTGCTGCGCACGCTTTCATACACGCGCGAATCGGTTTTCCCCATAAGCGGGAACGGCCGTTTTTCCGGCGAGGTTGCGCTGGCGCCGAAGGAGCAGGTGCCGGCCTCCTACCGGTCGCTGCTGGCGCTCGACTGACTGGACCGGGGCCGGCATCCGGGCCAGACGCGCGTGCCGACCGCCTTTTGCGATCGTCGGCGGGGGATGGTCTCGTTCCGCAGCGGATGGGACCCCGGGGCGTTGTTCGTGCTGTTCGACGGCTCCCAGCGCTCGGCCTCGGCGCAGGGGCACGCCCACGCCAGCGGCGGCCATTTTTCGCTCTCCGCGCTGGGCGAGTATTTCAGCATCGACACGGGCCGCTACAACATCGACCAGCAGCATCACAGCGTGGTGCTGGTGAACGGGAAGCCCGGCCGGCCGCAGCAGGACTGGACGGCGACCCGGCAGGCGGCCCGGCTGACCGCCTGCGAGCCGGGGCCGCTGGCGGACTACGCGGCGGTCGACACCTCCCACCAGCATGACGTGATCTGGGCGCGGCGCCACCTCATCGTCGTAAAGGGCTCGCACCCGTACGCCGTGGTCGTGGACGACCTGAACGCCTGCGACGACTGGGCGGAGTACCTGTGGCAGATGCAGGTTTGTCCCGAAAACAAAATCGACCTGCGCCCCGACGGCGCGACGGTCACAGGCTGGCGGCACGGGAATCACCTCGAGGTGCACGCGCTGCTGCCCGCGCCGGAGGAGTATCCCCGGCCCCATACGCTGGAGATGGGCCAGGACGAGGTCGGGTCGGGCTCCTGGGCCTATCTCAAGGTGCCCGAGGAGATGGCGGCCCGGGTGGCCGCCCTGAAGGCCGGCGTGGTGAAGTCGTTTGCCCGGCCGGCCGACATGGTGCACGGGCCGGTGTACGTCAGGCCCCGGCTGTGGGCCCGCGTGGCCGGCTACAACGGCCGGTTCATGACCGTGCTGATTCCGCGCCGGAAGGGGGAGCCGGAGGCCGTGGTGGAGCCCCTCAAGAGCCTCCCCAATGTGCTGGCGGCCCGGATCCGGTTCGCCGACGGCACCGTAGACCGGGTGTTGTTTGCCTTCGAGCACCGGCTCCTGGTGGCGGAGGGCGTGGACAGGCGCGGCGAGTGGGCGGTGCTTCGCCACGGGGCCAACGGACGGACACAGGCGCAGGTACACCCGTCCGGAGTCAGGTAAAGGCTTCGGCCAATTGAGAGATCTGCCGATGGGCGGCCGCTCGCTTCCCGGCTACCGTGTCTCATCACGAAAGGACCGGAAGCCATGTATATCATTATTGGAGCCACAGGCCATATTGGCAGTAAAATTACCGAATCCCTGCTGAAGCAGGGGGAGCTGGTTGGCGTCATCGGGAGAAGCGCCGACCGGCTGGCGCCCCTTCTTCAAAGGGGCGCGATTCCCCATGTCGGGTCCGTGGAGGATGCCGACTTCATGGCCCGCGCGTGCGCGGGGGCCCGGGCGGCGTTCACGATGATCCCGCCGAATCCCCAGGCTAAGAATTTCCGGGACTATCAAGCCCGGGCGGGGGCCGTCATCGCCTCCGCGATCGCGAAGGCCGGGGTTTCCCACGTCGTGAACCTGAGCAGCCTCGGCGCGCATCTGGATCAGGGCACGGGGCCCATCGCCGGGCTGCATGAGCAGGAGGCGCGCTTGAACGCCCTGCCGGGGCTGAATGTCCTGCATCTCCGCCCGGCGTTTTTCATGGAAAACATGATGATGAATGTCGACTTGATCAAGAGCCGCGGGGTCAACGGGACGCCCTTGAAGGGCGATCTCCGCTTTCCCGTGATTGCGACCCGGGACATCGCCCAGGCGGCCGCCGCCAACCTGGCGAGCCTCACCTTTTCCGGCATTTCCGTCCGTGAACTGCTCGGCGAGCGGGACCTGACGATGAAGGAAATGACCCGCATCCTGGGCAAGGCCATCGGCCTCCCCGCGCTCCCATATGTCGAGTTTTCCTACGAGGAGGCGTGCAAGGCGATGATCAGCCAGAGGGTTTCGCGCGATGTGGCCCGCCTGTATGCCGAAATGTACCAGGCCTACAACGAGGGGCATGTGACCGCGGGGCTGGTGCGGACGGCGCAGAACACGACGGAAACGCCGTTCGAGCGGTTTGCGGAGGAGTTTGCCGTGGCGTACAGGAAGAGCCCGGCGGCGGGGAGGCCCGCGCCCGAACCGGCCCTGCAGCGGTAACAGGGCCGCGCCTTTTGCGGTTGTCTTCCCGTCCGTCCGGGCCCGGTCGTGTTTTCGGGCAAACGCCCTGGATTTTGGACAGGCAGGTCTTGCGGAGCGGGGGTTGAATGTGATACGTTGAACGGTTCATGAATACGTATGACACGGATTTCCTGGTGATCGGCAGCGGGATCGCCGGCTTGATGTCGGCCATTCACCTGGGCGAACATGGCCGGGTCCTGCTCCTCACCAAGAAAGCGCGCGCCGAGAGCAACACCAATTATGCGCAGGGCGGGATCGCCTGCGTGACCGCCACGGACGACACGTTCGAGCAGCACGTCCAGGACACCCTGGTCGCGGGGGCGGGCCTCTGCCGGGAGGACGTGGTCCGCTCGATTGTCAGCGGCGGGCCGCCCCGGATCGAGGAATTGCGCCGGCTGGGCGTCGACTTTGCCGATGACCTGGGGCGCGAGGGCGGCCATTCGCAGCGCCGGGTGCTGCATGTGGGCGATATTACCGGCCGCGAGGTGGAAACGGCCCTGTTGAAGCGGGTGCTGGCCAATCCCGCCATCACGGTGCTGGAAAACTGCATGGCGATCGACCTGATCACCACCGGCTGGCTGGGGCTGGCTGGCGAGCAGCGGTGCGTGGGCGTTTACGCCCTGAACCGCGACACCGGGGAGATTTTCGGCGTCCGCGCCCCCTCAACCGTGCTGGCCACGGGCGGCGGCGGCAAGGTTTACCTCTACACCAGCAACCCCGACATCGCCACGGGCGACGGGGTGGCTATTGCCTGGCGGGCGGGGCTTCCCATCGCCAACATGGAGTTCATCCAGTTTCACCCGACCTGCCTCTTCCATCCGCAGGCGAAGTCGTTCCTGATCAGCGAAGCGGTCCGGGGCGAGGGGGCGCCGCTGGTGGATGCCGCCGGCAAGCCGTTCATGGACCGGTACGATCCGCGCGGCTCGCTGGCCCCGCGCGACATTGTGGCGAGGGCCATCGACAGCGAGATGAAGCGCACCGGCTCGCGGTGCGTCTACCTCGACTGCCGCCACAAGACCAGGGCTTTTCTCCAGAAGCGCTTCCCCAATATCTACGCGGCCTGCCGCCAGTTCGGCTTCGACATGGCGGCGGACCTGGTTCCCGTGGTGCCCGCCGCGCACTTCTTCTGCGGGGGCGTGCAGGCGAAGGTGGACGGCTCCACGGCCATGCCGGGCGTTTATGCCCTTGGCGAAGTGGCCTGCACCGGCCTCCACGGCGCGAACCGGCTGGCCAGCAATTCGCTGCTCGAGGCCCTGGTGTGCGCGTGGAACCTGGCGCGGCGTCTGGAGACGAGGCCGGACGACGGCCGGGCGCGGGTGACCCTTCCGCCGTGGCACCTGGGCAAGGCCGTGCCGAGCGACGAGGCGGTCATGGTGGCGCACAACTGGAACGAAGTGCGCACCTGCATGTGGGATTACGTGGGCATTGTGCGGTCCGACAAGCGCCTGGAGCGGGCGCTGCGGCGGATCCGGATGCTGCGCGGGGAGATCCGGCAGTATTACCTGGATTACCTGGTCACGGCCGATGTGCTGGAGCTGCGCAACCTGGCCGCCGTGGCCGAGCTGATCGTGCGCAGCGCCCGGCGGCGGCGCGAGAGCCGGGGCTTGCATTACACACTGGACCACCAGAGCGCCGACGCGCGCCTGGGGAGCCGGGATACGGTGATCCGCGACAAGCCGGGCGAGCATATCGGCCGGCGGCGGGCGCCGAGCGGGAGAACATAGACCATGGGCATGACCGTTACCGAGAAAATCCTGAATGCGCACCTCGTCGAAGGCAGCCTGAAGCCGGGCGGGGAGATCGCCATCCGCATCGACCAGACCCTGACGCAGGACGCCACGGGCACGATGGCCTACCTCCAGTTCGAGTCGATGGGCATCGGGCGCATCCGCAACGAGCTGGCCGTCAGCTACGTGGACCACAACACCGTCCAGGTGGGCTTCGAGAACGCCGATGACCACCAGTACCTGCAGACCGTGGCGGCCCGGCACGGCATCATTTTCTCCCGGCCCGGCAACGGGATCTGCCACCAGGTGCACCTGGAGCGGTTCGGGGCCCCCGGCAAGACCCTCCTGGGGGCCGACTCCCACACCCCCATGGGCGGCGGCATCGGCATGATCGCCATCGGGGCGGGCGGCCTGGATGTGGCCATGGCCATGGCGGGCGGGGCCTTCCACCTGACGGCGCCGAAGGTGATCCGCATTTCGCTTCGCGGCCGGCTGCGCCCGTGGGTCACGGCCAAGGATGTCATCCTCAAGGTCCTGTCCCTGTTTTTAACCAAGGGGAACGTGGGGACCGTCCTGGAGTACGCGGGCCCCGGGCTGGACACCCTGTCCGTCCCCGAGCGCGCCACCATCACGAACATGGGCACCGAGTGCGGCGTCACCACCTCCGTTTTTCCCAGCGATGCGGTGACCCGGGCCTTCATGAAAGCCCAGGGGCGGGAGAGGGACTGGCGGGAGCTGACGGCCGACCCGGACGCCACGTACGCGAAGACGGTGGAGCTGGACCTGGCCGCCCTGGAGCCCCTGGCCGCGGCCCCGCACTCGCCCGATCACGTCGTGACGGTGGCCTCCCTGGCCGGCATGGCCGTGCAGCAGGTGCTGGTCGGCTCGTGCACGAACTCCTCGGTGCGTGACATCCAGACCGTCGCCCGGATCCTGAAGGGGCGCACCATCGACGCCGGCGTCAGCTTTGGCGTGGCGCCCGGCTCGCGCCAGGTGCTGGCCATGGCCGTGGCCGACGGCAGCCTGGCGGCGCTGGTCGACTCGGGCGCCCGGATCCTGGAGAGCGCCTGCGGCTTCTGCATCGGCAATTCGATGTCGCCCTCCACGGATGCGGTCAGCCTGCGCACCAGCAACCGCAACTTCGAGGGGCGCTCCGGCACGGCCTCGGGGCGCGTGTACCTGGTCAGCCCGCCCGTGGCGGCCCTGGCGGCCCTGCGGGGCCGCGTGGCGGACCCCCTGAAGGAAACGGAGGTCCCGTACCCCGAGCAGGCCGAGCCGAAGGCCTTCCGCATCGACGACTCCCTGTTCATCGCGCCTCCGGCGGAGGGATCCGCTGTCACCGTGGTGCGGGGTCCCAACATCGGCGATCCGCCGCACAACGACCCCCTCCCGGACACCCTGGCCGGCGTGGCCGTCCTCAAGGTGGGCGACAAGATCACGACGGACCACATCATGCCCGCCGGCGCGCGGCTGAAGTTCCGCTCGAACATCCCGGCCTATTCCCGCTATGTGTTCGAGCCCGTGGATGCGGGCTTCGCGAAGCGGGCGGGCCAGAACCGGGACGCCGGGCTGCACAATTTCATCGTTGCCGGGGAGAGCTACGGGCAGGGGTCGAGCCGCGAGCACGCGGCCATCTGCCCCATGTTCCTGGGCGTGAAGGCGGTGGTCGCCAAGTCGATCGAGCGGATCCACACGGCCAACCTGATCAATTTCGGCATCATGCCGCTGGTGTTCGAGAATCCGGCGGATTACGACAACATCGCCGCGGACGATCGCCTGAGCATCGGGCAGGCGCGGGGGGTCCTGGAGCGGGGCGAGGCGAAGGTGACGCTGCGGAACGATACGAAGGGCGTCGACATCCCGCTGGTGCTGAGCCTGACCGCGCGGCAGCGGAACATCCTGCTGGCGGGCGGATTGTTGAACATTTTCAAAAGTTAACCGGAAGAGCAGGCGAGGACGATCATGAGTGTAAAGATCCAGGTTCCCCCGGGCGATAAAATCACCATGGGCGCGAATGGCAAACTGCAGGTTCCGGACCAGCCGGTGATCCCCTTTATCGAAGGGGACGGGATCGGGCCCGACATTACCAAGGCCGCCATGCGGGTCTGGAATGCGGCCGTTCAAAAGGCCTATGGCGGCAAGCGCCGCATCGCCTGGATGGAGGTTTTCGCCGGCGAGAAGGCGAACGCCGTGTACGGGCCCAACACCTGGCTGCCGGCCGAAACCCTGCAGGCCTGCCGGGACTTCCTGGTGTCGATCAAGGGCCCGCTGACCACCCCGGTGGGCGGCGGCATCCGCAGCCTGAATGTGGCGCTGCGGCAGGAGTTGGACCTGTACGTGTGCCTGCGTCCGGTGCGCTGGTTCAAGGGCGTGCCGTCGCCGGTCCGCCGGCCCGAATTGACCGACATGGTCATTTTCCGGGAGAATTCGGAGGATATTTACGCCGGCATCGAGTGGGCGGCGGGCACACCCGAGGCGAAGAAGCTGATCGCGTTCCTGCTCAAGGAGATGGGCGTCAGGAAAATCCGGTTCCCCGAGACCTCGGGCATCGGGATCAAGCCCGTGTCCGAGGAGGGCACCAAGCGGCTGGTGCGGGCCGCCCTGGCGTATGCGGTGGAGAATGACCGGCCGTCGGTGACGCTCGTGCACAAGGGCAACATCATGAAGTACACCGAGGGCGCCTTCCGCGACTGGGGGTACGAGACGGCCCGCGACGAGTTTGGCGCCCAGCCGCTGGACGGGGGCCCCTGGATGCGGTTCCGCAATCCCCGGACCGGCAAGGACATCACGGTCAAGGATTGCATTGCCGACGCCTTTTTGCAGCAGATCCTGACGCGGCCGGCAGACTACTCGGTGATTGCGACCCTGAACTTGAACGGGGATTACATCTCGGATGCCCTGGCCGCCTGCGTGGGGGGGATCGGGATCGCCCCGGGCGCCAACATCAACTATGTGACGGGAACGGCCTGTTTCGAGGCCACGCACGGCACGGCGCCGAAGTATGCGGGGCAGGACAAGGTGAACCCGGGCTCGCTGATCCTGTCCGGCGAGATGATGCTGCGCTACATGGGTTGGGCCGAGGCGGCGGACCTGGTGGTGAAGGGCATGGACGGGGCCATCGGGGCCCGCCGGGTGACCTATGATTTCGCCCGCCAGATGGAGGGCGCGCAGGAGGTCGGGTGCCTGGCTTTTGGCGAAGCCGTGGCGAGTTTCATGTGATTCCGGGGCGGGGTCCTAAAGAAAAAAAAGAAAATACTTTGACGAACCGTCTGGATTTGATAACTTGGACTGCATTTTTCCGGTAATAGCGGGTGCTTTTTCCGGAGAGACAAACCGGGGTGTTCGTGCCACTTCTTGACTCTTTGACGGCCTTTTTCGGGAGGCTGGAGGGGATGGGGGTGTTTTTGCCGTCTGAAGCCCTGGGTTAGGGAAGAAGGGTGCCCACGTAGCTCAGT
>CAIKKV010000110.1 GCA_903828035.1 uncultured bacterium | reverse complement strand
TCTTCATCGCCTATTTCGCATCGAAAAAGCTGCGCCTGGCGCACTAGATCGCGGCCCCGGCCGGAATGATCGGAGCCTCCAACTTCTTCGAGCTCTCGGTCGCCGTTGCCATTTCGCTCTTCGGCACGGCCTCCCCGGTGGTGCTAGCCACCATCGTGGGCGTCCTGGTGGAAGTGCCGGTCATGCTCACCTTGGTGAACATCGCCAACCGCACCACACACTGGTTTCCGAACGATAAACGTTCGGAATAGCGTTACCGCTCAAGATCAGCGCGGAGCGGCGCCGACTTTCTCATCCTCGGAGTCTGGTCAATGTTGATAGTTTATCCCCCAAGAGCCTTCAGGATCGCATCGGCGTTTCTGCTTAACACGGGCAGATACGCCTCTGCGATGTAGCCTTGATCGTCCTCGACCGTGAAGTCAATCCCGCTGCCCTGCAGGTCGTCCCTGGCCTCCTTCATCGCCGTCCTCATCTTCGATGAGAAAACATAGTCGTCGGCACGCGTTTCGTCCAACGCCCATGCCTCTCGCCAGATCGTTGAAAGCCCCCGCAACAGAGACCGCCAGTTAATCCACCGGGGCGCCGACTGTTCCGGCACAAGGACGGAACTCCAGGTTTCCCGGTCCAGCTTGTACCGCCGGGCTCGGCCTGCTGAGTATACAGCAACTATCCCGGCCTCTGCCATGCCGGCAAGGACTTCCGTTACCCGCATGTGGTTGTAGCCCAGAATCTCGGAGATCCGGCGGGCATGGCTGCCTTCCGACGCGACGAGATACGCCATCACGTCCGCACGAATTCCAATGCCGAATATCGCACGGCTCTTAAACATGAGGTTCGCCGGCTCCTTCATGTTCACCGCCCTTGTCATTCCTCGTGTGCGTATCGGCCCCCGCAACAGCCCGTAGCGTTGGAAGTGCGCATCAGGCTGCGCAAACACGGCAAGGGCGCCGGCGGGATGGGCATGATAAAGCGCCACGTCCGGTTTCTGTGCGACAGGGATCATCCGGCGAGCCAGGCCGCGCCACTTCATGGATTTGTCCTGCTCCGTCATCCAGGCTGCAATGGCGCCGATCACCGCCGCGTTGCCGATGTTATCTTGCCTCACAATGGTGGAAAACCGCTGGGTGTTGATCCAGTGCCCGTTCGTGACGAGCCAGTCAAGAACCTCGTCGAACATCCGGGCATCGTGACGAGCCACCTCGGTGGTAAAGGCGAGAAGGGGCTCAGGATCGATTACCCACGGGTCTCTCCGATCCGCGGAACCTGCCACACCCATCTGACACCACTGGCGCCAGACGAAGTTCAGCACCCTTTCCGTGAACTCATTCCGGAATCTCGTGACTGATGTTGTCATATCCCAACGCCTCCACCGCTCGCCTCACGTTTCCCCGAAACCAGGAAGAAGTTTTGCGGCCGAGCAACCACCCGACCGCCGTCCGGACTTCCTCCTCCGTTGGCTTCATGCGCTGCGCCAAGTCTTCCAGATGCCTGGGCTCGGCTTCCGGATCGGCGGCGGCCAGGAGCTTGAAATGAACCTGATCCAACCGGCTGACAAAGCACACCGTCAGGGATGGCCCGTATTCCCGTCGCTCCCAGCGTTCCGTCATTCCTTGGGGAGCGCCATACACCCGGAGCACATCCCTGGGCCCCATGTTGAGCCAGTCCCCCGGTAATCCCAGATCCCGTCCGACCTCTCCGACTATCTCACTGAAAGCCTTTGACAGCGGCTGATCATGCCGCAGACGAATGCCCTCCGGCGTCTCCTCCACAATCGCCAGCACATCAACGTCCCGCGTGGTGCGGGAGGCGATGTCGAGCACGTTCAAGGCTCTCCCCCCACAGACAACCAAGGTGATCGGCTCGGCATACTCGTAAAGAAGCCGCTTGCCCAGTCGCTGAAGGGCACCGTCTATAGCTTCTGCATTTCTGAATGTCATGATCGCAATATAGCATACAGTTCGTATGCTACAAAGTTATTTTTATGGGTTTTGACCCTCCGCAAGTCTCCAAGCGCCTGTAACCTTTTCATGTCGCAGGGAACCGCTCCAGTAACTGGCTCAAGCAGTATATCGGGGATGCTCGCATGAATTTGGCCGGCGACCAAGCGGCGGAGCAGGAACGACTATGGCTGGCAAAAGGAGGCAACCCCCTCTCCGGGCGGGGCATTCGATTGATGCTGTGCCGTTACGCGCGGGATGCGGGCCTGCCCCCGATCTCCCCCCATGCGTTGAGGCGTGCCTGCGCCACGCACCTGCTCCGCCACGGAGCCCATCCCCTCCAAGTCCAGCACCTGCTGGGCCATGTCGACGCCAGCACGCTCAAGCCCTATCTGCGCCTCACCATCTGCGATCTTCAGACCATGCACGAAGCTCGAAAGCCAGGAAGCTGACTATGAATGAACCCGCTCTCCCTACACTCATTAGGCAAGGCCGGTAGAGC
>CAIKKV010000109.1 GCA_903828035.1 uncultured bacterium | reverse complement strand
CTCGGTTTCCTTTTCCGGCGGCCACACGCTATATCCCCTGTTGACGCCCTACGCCGCCCACCATCCCGATCTCTATCCCATGGGGAAGACGGGGGAGCGCAAAGCCAACAATCTCCATTTCTGCTACAGCGCGCCGGGGATCGCCCAGGCGCTGGCGGATGCGCTGGCCCGGGTGGTGGAGGCGCACCGGGGCGAGGTGACGAATGTCATCTACTTCGCCGGCATGGGCGACTGGTACGGCGGCCTGTGCGAGTGCCCGGCCTGCCAGGCGGTTTACGAGGAGGAAACCTGGACGGACCCCGACGGCCGGAAGAAGCCGGGGTACATGGCGACCCTGCTGCGGCTGATGAACGAGACGGCGGCCATCCTGGACAGGAAATATCCCGGAATCCGGATCGGGACCTTCGCCTACATGAGCCTGGAGGCGCCGCCGGCCAAAACGGTTCCGGCCGGCAACGTGGAGATCCGCATCCCGCGGATCCGTCATTGCTCGGTTCATCCGGCCGCGGATTGCGCCCTCAACCGCAGCTACCTGCGCAACTTGGAGCGCTGGTGCGAGGTGGCCCCGGGGCGGACGACTATCTGGGCGTATGGCGCCAGCTTCAAGAACTTCCTCTACCCGTTTCCCTGTCTCTACGCCATGGCCGAGGATCTCCGGCTCTATGCGAAGCTGGGTGCCCGCGGTGTTGAAATCCAGGGGAACTACGTTTCCACCGGCGGCGATTTGGCCGTGCTGAAGAACGCCGTGTGGCGGAAGCTGATCTGGAATCCCGGGCTCGACCCGCGCGCGCTGGTCCGGGATTTCTGCCAGGGCTACTACGGCCCCGCCGCCGAAGGCATGGAGGCGTATGTGGAGGCGCTGGAGCAGAGCGTCCAGCCGTCGACCAACGGCTCCTGCGCGGATGAGTTTTGCGATTTCAAGTTCCTGACTCCCCCGGTTCTGGCGCGCATGGCGGACGCCCGGGACAAAGCCCTGGCGGCGGCGGGAGACCGGGAGCCCTTCCGGCAGCGGGTGGAGGAGGGCACGGCCGGCCTGGAGGCGCTGGCGCTTTGGAAGCCGGGGCCGCTGGAAGAGCGGGAGGGCACTCTGATTCGCGCCGATTTGAACGAAAACACGCTTCCCCGCGCCCGGGAGCTGCTGACACAACTCCGGGGCGCGAATGACACGGAATGGGGCACGGGGCGCGCGGCCCAGTTGAAGTTTCTCGCCCGGAGCGGCGGGCCGCTCGTGACCCTGGCGCATGGCGAGACGGTGTATAAGGTCGCGCCCGTTTTGAATGGCCGCGTCCGGCAGATCCTGTTCCGCGGCCAGCCGCTCCTGTCCGTTCCGAGGGTGAAGGAGAAGGGCTATCCCATGCTGGGGGGCTGTTTTGAAAACACGGGAACCTACATGATGGAGCCGGTCGAATCCGGCAGCCATGGCGTGAGCATGGAGGGCGAGGCCGGCCTTGGCAGCTGGAACAGCATCCCGAAGAAGAAGAGCCGGAAGCAGGTCTGCCTGGATGAGAATGGAAGCCTGTGGGTGACGGGAAGCGTTGTGCGGCTCGTCAAGGAGGCCGGGGCGGAGACGAATGCGGCGGTCATGACCACGGTTTATGCCCTGGGGGGAGGGCTTGACGGAGTCAGGGCCGAGCGGCTGACGACCAACGGGACGTGGGAGGCGCTGGCGGTAACGACGAATGCGGCGGAGGCGTTGCCCTTGAACGGGATCCGGCTCGATTTCAAAGCCAGGGGCTGCCGGGTGGAGGAGCGGTATCCCTTTCCCGCGAGTAAAGCCGGAATGGTGCAGGCCGATCTGGAGAAGCGCACCCTGACCGTGAGTGTGGAAGCCGGGCCCGTCCTGGCGCCCTTCAAGGTGGAAACCGTCTATTTTGTCCGCCAGCTCAGCGTGTTTCCGCTGGCGGATTGACAAGGGGCGATCCGTTGGCGTGGATAGGGGCGCGGGATCGTGCCTTGCTTTGTCCGCCAATCCGGCTATGCTTGGCG
>CAIKKV010000108.1 GCA_903828035.1 uncultured bacterium | reverse complement strand
GCCGGGAACCGCCCCGGGGCTGAAATGAATTGAAATCGGCCGCGGGATGGCTGATGATACGGCAACATGACACGGGATTCAGGCAGTCTCAAGGTTGGCTTGATGGGCGGGACGTTCAATCCGGTCCACCTTGCTCACCTCGTCGCGGCCCAGGATGCCCGGGAGCTGTTCGGGCTGGACGAGATCTGGTTTGTTCCCTGCGCCAGGCCTCCGCACAAGGGCCATGGGGAGCTGGCTCCCGGCGCCGACCGGGTTGCCATGCTGAAGCTCGCGCTCGGGGGGGAATCCTGGGCGCGGGTGTGCGAGATCGAGCTGCAGCGGGGCGGCGTTTCGTACACGGTGGAGACGCTTCGGGAGCTGACGCGCCTGCATCCGGGTGTCCGGTTCCACTTCATCCTGGGAACCGATTCCCTGGTGGAATTGCATCAGTGGCGGGAGATCGGCCCGTTGCTGGAGATGTGTTCGTTCGTGGCCATGGGTCGCCCGGGCTGGGACCCCGCGAAGCTGGACTCCAGCAGCCTGCGCCTGCCTCCGCCATGGCCGGAGCGGTTGCTGGGACAGGTCCGGACCGGACACATGATCGGGATTTCGTCCACGGAAATCCGGGAGAGGGCGGCGAAAGGCATGAGCTTGAGTTATCTGGTGCCCGATGCCGTGGCCGAGTATATTAGGAAAAAGGCGCTTTATCGCGCCCGGGAGAACGCATGACCTCGATGGAAATCGCCCTTGCTTGCCGCACGGCCCTGGAAGACACCAAGGGCCGCGATATTGTGATTCTGGATCTCCAGAAGCTGTCGAATGTGACGGATTATTTCGTGATCGTTTCCGGCTCCAGCCATCCCCACCTGCGCGCCCTGCAGGAAGGCGTCCATGCCCGGCTGAAGGAATCGGGCGTCGTCAGCTATCGGCGTTCGACCGACTCAGAGGGCGCCTGGATGTGCCTGGATTACGTCGACGTGGTCGTTCACATCATGAGCGAAGAAGCTCGGGCGTATTACAACCTCGAAGAGTTATGGGCGGAAGCTCCCCGGGTGTAGCTTCCGGATACTCCTCCTCGATGGCGGCGGCTTCCTCGTCGGGAAGGAGCCCCTCCAGGACCAGCAGATGGCGCGCGAAGTCGCGCTGATTCCATTCGCTCTCGAAAGCCGTGGTCACGGGCGATTCGTTCTGCGGGGCGGTGGACGAAACCATCCAGAAGTGCCACTCATCGAGCAGGGCGCTTCGGGCAGGGGTGGCGGGCCCTTCGATCCCGATCAGCGGCAGGAGCCGCTGTCCAGAGCCCAGCAGCGCCAGGAACAGGGCTGCCACGGCGCAGGCCACCATCGGAACGCGGAACAGGAGAAGCCTCCGCTTCGCCTTGCCTTCCAGGGCGGGCACGGAAAGGGCGGGAGCTGTCCGGCCCCGGTGGGTGCGGACCATCGCCAGGAGCTGGCGATTCTCGTCCCGGATCCGGCGGCAGGGTGCGCACGAGGCCAAGTGCCAGGCAAGCGCCTTCCGCCCCTCCGCCTCCAGCTCTCCGCTATCCGCCAGCAGCATCAGGCTGCCAATAGCTTCACATGTTTTTTCTGAGCTCATCGTTTTTCCTCTGCAAGCGTGTCTTTCAGCTTCGTCCGCAACTTGTCCAGCGCGTATTGCATGCGCGCCAGCGCGGTGTTGATGGATACCTGCTGAAGCCGGGCGATCTCCTTGAAGGACAGGTCTCCTTCCGTTCTCATCAGGAAGACCTCCCGCTGGTCCCGTGGCAACTCATCAACGGCCTGGCGGATGCGCACCCCCAGATCCGTTCCGGCGGCCTGCTCGGCCGGACTCGGCTTGCCGGACGGCCACCGGTCTTCCCCGGACTCCGATTCCAGCGGCACCCAGCGGCGGGACCGCCGGGACCGGTCGACCACCAGGTTCCGGGCGATCCGGAATAGCCAGCTCAGCGGTTTTCGGTCGTCGAAGGTGCCCAGCGCCCGGATCGCCCGCACCCACGTCTCCTGGTAGACATCATCGGCATCCGACGGACTGGCCATACGCAGGATAAAGGCGTAAAGCGGGCGCTCGTACCGCGTGATCAGCTCGCCCAAGGCGTCCTTTTTGCCGGCCCGGTAAGCGACCAGCAGTTCGGCGTCGGTTGATTCCCTGTCTGCCATAACCGTTCTATATGGGAAAACGGCGGTAGGCGCCATATTATTGTTTGCACGGAAAATCAATTCGGCATTGACTTGGGAATCGCTGTCTGTAATATCTTAGGGCGTTCATACGAATCCGAAGAAGGAAAAAGGTTAAGATGCCAAATATCAAGAGTGCAGAAAAGCGGATGCGCCAGTCGCGCGTGAATCGGACTCGCAATGTTTCCACCAAGAATGCCCTGCGGACATTGCGCCGCAAGTTTGACGGCAGCCTTGGCACGGCTGAAAAGCCTGCCGTTGAATCCCTTTTCCGGGATTACTGTTCGTCGCTGGACAAGGCGGTCAAGCGCGGGATCCTGAAGAAGAATACGGCAGACCGCAGCAAGCAGCGCGCCGCTCTTCGCATGAAGAAGACGCCCGCGGCCTGATCACCAGAATTCGACGACGTTTTTCACAATCTGGTGGGCCAGATCATCGGCTACGAGCGGTTGTGCCGAGAGTCTGGCTTGCTGGGAATCCCCCTGTGTGCGGAAAGAGGCTTCGCCCAGCACTTTCCTTTTGGCAATCAGCACATCGCCTGTTTTGCGGTCGGTGAGGGTGATGAACGATTCCACCGTCATCCGGTACTCGTTGGCCGTGGCTGTGCGGTTTTTTGCGAATCGGACCGCGTCGAAACGGGCTTCAGCCATCGACGTTTCCAGAATCAGATCGGCTGAGACCGCATCCGCGACGGCCAGCGACCCATCGCTTTGAAATTGCCGAAGGGCCGCCTGGGTCGCCGCAAACTCCAGGTTCGGCTCGCCAGTCTTGTTTTCAAAAGTCTTCACGCAGATCGTCTTGTAGTTTCCGGGCAGGGAGGTGCCGAACTGATAGCCCACGCAGCCGGCGATCAGCAGGGGCATCAGGAGGAGGACAGGCAGCAGGCGGCGGTTCATCATTTCGGGCTTTCCTTGGAGGGGGGGGGCGGGGTGAGGGCCGCGGCTTTCTGAAGCGCCTTCTCGGCCAGGGGGGAACGGGGGAACTCGGCCGCCATTTGGCGGTAAAGCGAGGCGGCCACGCTGTTCTTGCGGGCGCGCTCATAGACGTAGGCCCTGTCCATCAGCGTTTGCGCCTGGCGCGCATCAAGGTCGGCCAAATCGGCTTTGACCTCTTCCGCATGCGGGCTGTCGGGGTGATCCTTCAGGTACTGGGCCAGCGCGGCCCTGGTGTTGAGCGTGTGCTGGGTGTTGTTCCTCTGGCGCCGGGCGATGGACATCATGCAGCTGACCATCTGGTAGGCCGCCTCCCCCGCCTCCTGCGCGCCCGGATAGCGGGTTTGCAGGTCG
>CAIKKV010000107.1 GCA_903828035.1 uncultured bacterium | reverse complement strand
CCATCGCGCCCAAGGCCGTCCAGATGCGCCTCCTGCGCGCCATTGAAGAAAAGGAAATCCTGCGCGTCGGCGGCGAGGAGCCGATCAAGGTCGACACCCGTATCCTGGCCGCCTCCAATCGGGATCTCGATGTCCTGGTCGAAGAGGGGATCTTTTTGCCCGACCTGCTCTTCCGGCTCCAGGTGGTGACGATCCGGGTGCCGCCCCTGCGGGAGCGGAAAGAGGATATCCGCCCCCTGATCGACCGCTTCGTGGCCCTGGCCTGCGAGGAACACGGCCGTAACATCGAGCACGTCGAACCCGATTATTACGCGGTCATGGAGCGGCATACCTGGCCCGGCAATGTCCGCGAGCTTCGCAATGCGGTGGAATCCTCCGTGATCATGGCCTCCGGTCGCGTCCTCAACGAGCAGGATGTGACCCTGGCCATGGATCCCAAACAGCGCAAGGAGCAGCTGGCCGTCCCGATTCAATATCCGGTCGGCATGCGCCTTACCGATATGGAAAAAGAGGTCCTTATGCAGGCGCTCGCCCGCAACAAGGGCAATCGCCTCCTCACGGCCCAGGAGTTGGGCATCTCTATTCGCACGATTCAACGGAAGATCAAGGACTACAATCTTCCCTTTTAGCGCCAGCCTCAGTCGCACTGGGACTATTTGTCGCTATTTTTCAATCGGACCGCAGTTCTTGATGTGTCGTAATGCCTTTATTTACAGGTACATAAGCCTGATACATAGATTGGCATTGCAATTGCTATGATACGATCTGTTCGATTATATACAGAGAGGTGTATCCATGGATATGAACCGTTTGACCCAAAAGGCGCAGGAGGCGATTCAGGAAGCCCAGAAAAGCGCGATCCGCCGGTCCCACCAGGAGGTGGACGGGGAGCATTTGCTACTGTCCCTCTTGCAACAGGAAGGCGGCCTGGTGACCGGTCTTCTGGAAAGGATCGGGCCGGTGGCTCCTATTGGGGCCCGGTTGGAGGAAGCGTTGGACCGGAAGTCCAAGGTGGGAGGGAGCACCGAGGCCGGGCGGATATTCGTGACCCAGCGCCTGAATGCGTTGCTGCTGAAGGCCGAGGATGAAGCCAAGCGGTTGAAGGACGAGTATGTGTCGGTGGAGCATCTCCTGCTTGCCTTTGCGGACGAAGGGCGGGCCACGGAGTCCGGAAAGATCCTCGCCCAGTTCGGCGTTGATCGCGACCGGATTTTGAAGGAGTTGACCGCCGTTCGCGGCAACCAGCGCGTGACCACGGACAATCCCGAGGCGCAGTACGAGGCGCTCAAGAAGTACGGGGTCGACCTGGTGGAGATGGCGAAGCAGGGCAAGCTGGATCCGGTGATCGGGCGCGATTCCGAGATCCGTTCCGTCATCCGGATCCTGTCCCGGAAAACGAAAAACAACCCGGTCTTGATCGGCGAGCCCGGGGTGGGGAAGACGGCTATCGTGGAAGGGCTGGCGCAGCGCATCCTGCGGGGGGACGTGCCCGAGGGGCTGAAGGACCGGACCCTCTTCGCCCTCGACATGACCGCCCTGATGGCGGGCGCCAAATACCGCGGCGATTTCGAGGAGCGGCTGAAAGCCGTGCTGAACGAGGTGAAGGCCTCCGACGGGCGCATCCTGCTCTTTATCGACGAGCTGCATAACATCGTGGGGGCAGGGAAGACGGAAGGCTCCACCGACGCCGGCAACATGCTCAAGCCGATGCTGGCGCGCGGCGAACTCCACTGCATCGGCGCCACCACGCTGGACGAATACCGCAAGCACATGGAAAAGGATGCCGCGCTGGAGCGGCGGTTCCAGCCGGTGGTGGTGGATCCCCCCTCCGTGGAGGACACCATTTCCATCCTGCGCGGGCTGAAGGAGCGGTTCGAGGTCCACCATGGCGTGCGCATTCGTGATGCCGCCCTGGTCTCCGCCGCCGTGCTGGCGGACCGCTACATCAGCGACCGGTTTTTGCCGGACAAGGCCATCGACCTCATGGACGAGGCCTGCGCCTCCATCCGCACGGAAATTGATTCGATGCCCGCCGAGCTGGATGCCATCACCCGCCGGATCATGCGCCTGGAGATCGAGGAGACGGCCTTGAAAAAGGAGACCGACGCCGCGTCCCGGGAGCGGCTGGCCTCCTTGCGCAAGGAGCTGGCCAATCAGCGCGCCGAGTCGGACGCCATGCGCGCCCAGTGGGAAAAGGAGAAAAAGGCCATCGGGGAGGTGCAGCTGCTGCGCGGCCAGCTTGAGCAGAAGCGCCGCGAGGAGGACGAGGCCACCCGCCGCTACGACCTGGAAAAGGCCGCCAAGCTCCGGCATGGCGAAATTCCCGAGCTGGAGCGCAAGATTGCGGCCCTGGCGAAAAGCGAGGCCGTGAAGACCGGGGCCACCCTGCTGCGCGAAGAGGTGACCGAAGAGGAAATCGCCGACGTGGTGGCGCGCTGGACCGGCATTCCGCTGACCCGGCTGCTCCAGGGCGAGCGGGAGAAGTTCCTTCACCTGGACACCGTTCTTCATGCCCGCGTGATCGGCCAGGACGAAGCCGTGCAGACCGTGGCGGACGCGGTGCTGCGGTCGCGCGCGGGCATCCAGAATCCGCGCCGCCCCGTGGGCGCCTTCCTGTTCCTGGGCCCGACAGGCGTGGGCAAGACCGAGCTGGCGAAGACCCTGGCCGCCTCGCTCTTCGACAGCGCCGACAACCTGGTGCGCCTGGACATGAGCGAGTACATGGAGAAGCACACCGTTTCCCGTCTCATGGGCGCGCCTCCCGGGTACATCGGCTATGACGAGGGGGGGCAGCTGACCGAAGCCGTTCGCAGGAAGCCGTACAGCGTGGTCCTGCTGGACGAGATCGAGAAGGCGCATCCCGATGTCTTCAACGTGCTGCTCCAGATCCTGGACGACGGCCGGCTGACCGACTCGCACGGGCGGACCGTGAACTTCAAGAACACGATCATCATCATGACCAGCAACATCGGGTCCCCGCTGCTTTTGGAAGGGCTCACCAAGACAGGGGCCATCTCCGAGGGAACGCGCCGGAAGGTGATGGAGGAGCTGCAGGCCCATTTCCGGCCCGAGTTTCTCAACCGGGTCGATGACGTGGTGCTCTTCAAGCCCCTGACTCCGGCTGAAATGGGCAAGATCGTGGATATCCAGTTGGACGATCTATCCCGCCGGCTGGCCGAGCAGCGGATCGGGCTGGTCATCACCGACCCGGCCCGGATGGTTATCGCCAAAGCCGCCTACGACCCCGTGTACGGCGCCCGCCCGCTCAAGCGGTACCTGCAGCGGCAGGTGGAAACGCCCGCGGCCCGGCTCGTCGTCTCCGGCAAGGTGGCGGAAGGCGGCGAGATCCGGGTGACCGTTGGAGCCGCCGGCGAACTGGAGGTGGCGCCGGGCGGTAAAAGCTGATAGGGTTCCGGCATATGGAACTGGCGGATCAAGTCAAGGCCAAGCTCAAGGAGCTTCCCGAGGTGCCCGGCGTCTACCTGATGCGGGATCTGCAGGGGCGGATCATTTACGTGGGCAAGGCGTTGAACCTGAAGGATCGTGTCAGCTCCTATTTCCGAGATTCCAGCTTTGCCACCACCACGCCCCTGCGCCGCGACCTGGTTCTGACCGTGGCGGACCTGGAGTGGTACCAGGCCCGGAACGAGTCCGAGGCCTTGCTCCTGGAGAGCAAGCTGATCAAGGACTACAAGCCGCGGTTCAACATCGCCCTGCGCGACGACAAGCGGTATATGAGTGTCCGGATCCAGCTGGACCATCCGTTTCCCCGATTCGAAATCTGCCGCCTCAAGCGGCAGGATGGCTACACCTATTTCGGCCCGTACGTCTCCTCCCTTTCCGCGAGGGAGGCGGTGGATTTTGTCGAACGCCGCTTCGGCATCCGCGTCTGCCTTCCGCTGCGGCCGGGCGCCGTCGATTTCAAGCACTGCCTGTCCGAAGTCATCCGCCAGTGTTCGGCGCCCTGCGTCGGCCGCATCGCGCAGGCCGATTATCATGCCCGGGTGGCGCAGGCCTGCGCCTTTCTTCGCGGGGATGCGCCGGAGCTTCTTGACGACGTGCGCGCGGAGATGACGGCGGCGGCGGCGGAATGCGATTATGAGCGGGCGGCCAGCCTGCGCGATACGCTACGGCACCTGGAGACGGCCATCCGGCAGAGGCGGCTGCTGACCGGCGATCCCGGCATTCGCGCGCTCGACGCGCAGGCGGGGGTTGCGGAAATCCAGCGTGTCCTCGGCCTGCCGCGCCTGCCGCGGGTGATCGAATGCTTCGATATTTCCACCATTTCTGGCACCCATTCGGTGGCCAGCCTCGTCTCCGCCCTGGACGGCATGCCCCAGAAAAAACGCTACCGGCGTTACCGGATCCGCACGGTCGAGGGGATGAACGATCCCGCGATGATGAAGGAAGTCGTGTCACGGCACCTTGCCGACATCCGGGAGGGCTCGCGGGAGTGGCCGGATCTTCTGCTGCTCGACGGGGGCCAGACCCAGTTGGCGGCGGCGCGCGAAGCCATGGCCGAAGCCGGCCTGGCGGAGTCGATTCCCACCGCGGCGCTGGCGAAGCGGTTTGAGGAAATCCACGTCACCCTGCGGGAGCCTCCGATCCGGCTTCCCCCGGAGTCTTCGGCGCTGAAAGTGTTGAGAAGCCTGCGCGATGAAGCGCACCGGTTTGCCATTGCCTACAACCGCAAGCTGCGCGCGCGCCGCATCCGGGAGTCGGTCCTGGATGATATTCCCGGCATTGGCCCCTCGAAAAAGAAGGCGCTGCTATCGGTGTTCGGCTCGGTCCGGAGGTTATCGGCCGCCCCCGAGTCGGAAATCGCGGCCGTTCCGGGCGTGGGCCCGGCGCTGTCGCGCTCGATCAAGGATTGGCTGTGCCCGGCGCCCGTTTCTCAGGAAGCGGATTGCTCGCGAGGGAGCGAGTCGAAGTAGGCGATCGTCCGGCGGAGGCCTTCCTCCAGCTGGATCGTCGGCGCCCAGTCCAGCACCTTGCGGGCCAGTGAAATATCCGGCTTGCGCTGGCGGGGATCGTCGGACGGAAGCGGCTTTAAAATCAGGGTGGACGAGGAACCCGTGAGGCGGATCACTTCTTCGGCCAGCTGCCGCATGGTGAACTCCCCGGGGTTCCCCAGGTTGACGGGGCCCGTGAAATCATCGGGCGACTCCATCAGGCGGATCAGGCCTTCGATCAGGTCGCTGACATAGCAGAAGGAGCGTGTCTGTGAGCCGTCTCCATAGAGGGCCAGGGGCTCTCCGCGGAGGGCCTGGACGATGAAGT
>CAIKKV010000106.1 GCA_903828035.1 uncultured bacterium | reverse complement strand
TCCACGCCAACGACATCGACATGATGGCCGATCCCACCCGCACGACGCCCGAAAACTTCAAGAAGATCTGCGATCAGAACAACTTCGCCTACGAGCGGCCGGGCGCGGCCCGGTTCGAAGCCTGGAAACGGGAGCTGGAAAACAGCCCCGCCACCGCCAAGGCGGTTTCCTTCGACGACCTGGGCGACTACCTGGACGAAATGAAAAGCGGCTCGGCCCGGCGCGGCGAACAGATCGCCGGCGTCCAGAGCGAGCTGCGCGACGCCCTCCGCTCCGCGGAGGCGAAGGAGGGCGGCGAGGCGGCACTTAAAAAGGTACAGCAGCTGCAGGAGGACCTGTATATCCTGCAGGCGCAGCAGTCCAAGCTGGTCGAGCGCATCAACGACGCCACGGACACGCTCCTGAAAACCTACCCCGTTCCCGAGGGCACGGTTCTCCAGGGCTCCACGATCACGAAGCACGGAAAAACCCGCGATATGCTCGGCAGCGCCCACGCCCCCGGGCTGGCCAACCAGCTCAACGAGGAGATGCTGCAGGACGCGTACAAGCGCAACGCGGAAGCCCTGGCGGCCATCGCCAAGAAAAACCCCGAAGCGGCCGAGGCCTGCGCCGCCCAGATCCGCAAAACAAGCCAGAACCTGACGCCCAAACAAAAGGTCGAGCTCATCGACTATATCCGGAATGTTCACGGCGAGGACGCCGCCAACGCCATGAAAAGCGCCGTGTTCGGCCAGGCCGCGGACGGCCTGTCCGCCCTGGGCGGCAAGCTGTCCGGCCCCTATACCCTCAAATCCACCTCCGCTACCGCCCGGGAAGCCGCGGAAACCCTTTCCGCCGCCCTGGCCAAGGGCAACCCCCGCGAGGCCATGGCCGCCCTCGAGGAGATGCACGCCAACATGAAGAAAGCGCGCGATCTCGCCTCGCTGCCAGGGGCGGCGGCGAATACGGGGCTGGAAGAGTTCGTCGATGAATACTCCAGGATCCGCGCCTCCGCCTCCAGCCTCCCCCTGGCCGAACAATCCAAGTTCATCGACGAGGAGCTCAACAAGCTGTTTTCCCGCGGCGCCTTCAAGGACAACCTGGCAAGCGCGGTGAAAACAGGAGCCCGCGAGGCGGAGCTCCTGCAGGCCATGGCCGGCGAACGGGACTCCATGCGCAAGGCGGTCATCCGGGAAATGCTGGAAGGCAAGCCCGGCGCCACGCAGGAGCTGTGGGAAAAAATCAGCACCCTCGCCGACCACCTTCCGCTTGAACATATCCTCACCGCCGTCTTCGTCTATTACGACACGATCTCGTCCTCCCGGCTCCAGGGCGAGGGCAAGGCGGACGAGGCCGCCCGCAAGGCGGTCGAAGCCCTGGCCGCCGCGCTGGGAAGCCCGGTCCTCGGCCTCGTCACGGTCATCGGCAACCTGATCATCGACGCGGCCAAGGACGCCGGCTACTCCATCGCCACGAACCCGCAGGACATGGACGACCTCCTGGCGGGCATCATCAGCGTAAAGGGCTGGGAAAGCGCCGAGGGGTTCGGCGTCGAAAGCTCCATCAACAAGCTCGCCATCGGCTTCACCAACGAGGACGAGGTGAAGCGCGCCGTTGAAAACGCGATCGCCCGCGCCGCCGCCAACAGCAGCGATACGCCCGAAGTGCGCGACGGAAAGACAAAGGATCTGCTCGCGAAGATGATCCCCAAGGTGCTGGCCGCCTGGCGCGCCAAGCGCGAGGAGTTCGTGAAGGACTTCCTCGACCTGCTTCCCGCCCTGGACCAGCTCATGGACGGCATCAGCCTGCAACCCGAGTTCAACCCCGCGCCCATCCCCCTGCTGAAACGGAAAAACGGCGACAAGAGCGCCTCCGGCTCCGTTCGCGTTTCCCTCGAAGGCCCGCTGGAGGACCTGCGCTCCATCACCGCCCAGCTCGAAGCCCGCCTGAGAAAACTCGGCGGCTACAAGAACATCCTCTTCCTCAGCGTGCGCCAGAAGGTCACCTGGTCCGTGGACGACCAACCGCAGGCCGAGCAGCAGTCCATCGGCATGTCCCCCCTGCTCCTGGAAAAACCGCTTCGCTTCAAGGAGGCCGGCGCCCACACGTTCGCCTGCGACGTCACCTGGGAGCTCATCCCCATCAGCGGCATCACCGACGGCCCCGACTATCGCGGCCACACCTTCGTGCTGAACCCGGTGAAAAAGGTGAATTACAAGGCCGATACCGGCCTCCAGGTCGACTGGCAGACTCCCGGCTTTAAGGAGACCTTCACCCCCGGCGATGTCGTCGCCCGCCACAGCGGCAAGATGAAGCGCACCTACACCCGGAGCGGCGGCGGCTCGGTCGACGTCGTCGACAACGGCGAGGACGACAGCATCGCCGTCACCATCGCCGGAAAACCGCAGGTCATGCCGGGGGAGACCGCCGTGCTGACGCCAGAGTTCAACTGCGCCGAAGCCGTCGACGCCAAGGGGCTGTCCTTCCGCTGGAGCGGCCCCGTCCGCGCCGTCGGGGATACCGCCCTGTTCCAGCAAACCAAGCCCGGCTCCTACACGATCGGGCTAGCCGTGTTCAGGGGCGAGAAAAAAGGAGCGGTCAAGGTGGCCGACGCCCTGCCCTTCGTAATCGACGTTCTCCGCCCCGACGACGCCGCGTTCTCCCTGCGCGTCAAGGGGGCGACCCAGGCGAAGGTCGTCGAGGAGATCGACTTGAGCGCCACCACCTTCTGCGGCAACACCGAGGCGGAGCGGCTGCTGGAAAACCGCGACATCTGGATCGAATGGCACGTGAACGGCCAGCCCTTCGAAACCGGCCCCTCCCTGCGCACGAGCGCCACGGCGCCGGGCACCTATGCGTTCGATGTCCAACTCGTCTGGCATGGCGAGGGGGGCGATCGCGTCCTCGCCTCAGCCCCCCACACCGTCAAGGTCGATGACGCCGAGACCAAACCGCCCAATCTCGGAACCAATCAACCGCCCGTCACCCCCGACCCGACCGCTCCCATCACCGGCGAGCGCCTCAAGCTCAACCCTGAAAACACGAAAACCGATGCGCCGACCACGGAGCCGCCCCCCGCCACTCCGCCCGCCCCGTCATCCGCCTCCGGCGGAAGCGCCGGCTCGGGCGGCGGCGTCTTTTACGGATCCACCCTTGCCCTCACCTTCGCCCCGCCTGGAAAGTCCCCGGCGACGCTCGCGGCCGATGCGGCCTTCTTCGCGTCCCTGAAAAACCAGAGCTCTTCCTACGAAAGCGGCTATGCGTCCGACGCGGCGGCTAAAGAACGAGCGGCAGGCTCTGAGAGCGCCCTGAAAACAGACAGCGGCGACGACTACCTGAAGCGAGTAGACGCCGGCTTGAAGACCAGCCCCACGCCCGCCACACCCCCGGGAGCTCCGCTCGACTGGCGTGAGGATATGCAACTGCACCAAGGGGCCCAGATCCCGAAACCCGGCATCGGGTCTGAAAAAAACAATCCCGAGACCTCCGCGGGGCCCGACTCCTCCTTCTTGAACGGCCCGCCCAGGACCGCGGCCCCGCCCGCCTCCCCGGCCCCAACGCCTCCGCCGCCCTCCGGACCGCTGCGCTACGTCTTTCAATCCGCCCCAGCCGTCACCTTCACGCCCGCCGAATCGGAGAATGGCTCCACCACCGTCACCTTCGACCGCATGGGAGACGTGATCATCTGGGCGGTCATTTACTCCAACGCCGCGGCCAAGCCGGTCGAAACGCCCCAGACCACCTACCGGGTGACGGGGCCCCCGCTGACCATCACCTGCAGCCCGGAAGGCGCGAAGATCGGCGAGGAGGTCCGCGGCCAGGTGACGGCCGCGCCCGCGATCCCCGACAACCTGGTGGCCTATTACTGGAGCGCCCCGCCGTCAAGCGAGCGCATGGAATACTCGGACAACGCGGACCGGATCGGCTTCATGCCCAAAAACTCAAGCCCGATTGCGCTGCAGGTGGAAGCCCGCGCGCCCCATTATAACGATATCATCGGAACCGCCTCCGCCACCTATCAGCCCGCGGCCTACTCGGTTGAAGCCAAGGTGGTCGGCCGGCTGGGCCCCCGGCCCATGATCTGGAACCCCGTCCGCGGCGGCCTGATTCCCGCCCCCGAAGGCACCTTCGTCGTGGACGAAGCCATCACCCTGCGCGCCACGCTCATCGGTGAGCCCAAGCCCGATCCCCTCCGCTGGAGCTGGATCGTGAACGAGGGCACCACCCTGCGCTCCTCGGGGCTGGGCGCCGAAATCAGCGTGTCGCGCAGCGAAGCAGGCTCCGCCTCCGCCACGGTCACCGCGCTGGATAAAAACAACAACGTGCTCGGCACAGCCACGGTCGCGTTCCCGGTCGCGCCCAATGAGCCGCCGCTCCCGCTGACCGTCAAACTGTCCGCCGGTCCGCTCAAGCTCCCCTCCGGCTCGCGCGCCGGCCTGCAGGCCGCCATCACCGGAGGCATGACCCCCTATTCCATCATCTGGGCCGGCGCCAACGGCTCGGGCGCTTCCGGCGTTTTCGAAGCCGGCCGGGCCGGGCCCCAGCCCGTCACGGTCACCGTCACCGACAAGTTCGGCGCCACCGCCGCCGCCACCGTGACCCTCACCGTGGAAGCCGTCCCGCTGAACGTGACGCTCACCGCCGATAAGCGCAGCCTGCTGCCCGGCGAAAAAGCCGCGCTA
This sequence comes from uncultured bacterium, assembly GCA_903828035.1. The sequence goes on along the minus strand of CAIKKV010000106.1, from coordinate 2,898 downwards.
CGCGCCTCCGTGACGGGCGGAACCGCCCCTTACCGCTTCACCTGGACCGGCGCCAGCGGCTCGGGCGATTCCGCGCCCTTCGAGGGAGCCCGGCCAGGGCCCGCCACCGTCACCGTGAGCGTGCTGGACGCATGGGACAACAGCGGCGCCGCCGCCTGCAACCTGGAGGTGAAGACGCTGAACCTCCGCGCGGAAATCGTCGGCATTTCCGGCGAACCGGTCCAACTCTGGGACGACGTCAACCACCTGCTCAAACCCCTGGCCGCCGGACGGTACGGCGCGGGCCAGCTCGTGCGCGTTCGCGCCTCGCTGGTCGGCGCCTCGCTTCCCGCCGGCTCCGCCTTCACCTGGTCCGCTGCCGCCAACTGCACCCTCGCCGGAGCGGCGGCAGGCGCGGAATCGGCCGTGGCGCTCACGCAGAAGGGCGCCGCGGAAGCCGGGGTGACGCTGCTCCTGAACGGCGTATCCTTCGGGACGGCCTCGGTGAAAATTCCCGTTGAGGTTTCGGCCGAAGAGATCGCCGCCTCAAGGAAAATGGCCGCCGATTGGGCGCTCGCCCAGGAGCGGGAGCGCCAGGCAAAGGCCTTGGTGGCGGAGGGTTATGCCTTCGAGAAAAAAGGGGAGCTGGAGAAGGCTCTTGGAAAATATCGCCAGGCGCAGGCGCTGAAGAACGACCCGCGCGTCGCCGCCCACATCGTGGAGCTGGAAAAGAAGCTGGCCGACAAGCTGAAGGCGAAAAAACTAATCGCCGAGGGGTACGCGCTGGAGCAGAAGACCCAGTTCCCGGAAGCGATCACCAAATACCAGGCCGCCCTCTCACTCGACGAAAACCCCGGCGTCCGGTCCCACCTGGCCGAATTGGAGGCGATCTTCTCCCGCCGGGCCAAGGCGTCCGAACTGCTCGCCGCAGGCTACCGCCTCGAGCAGGCGCAGGACTGGGCGAACGCCCTGGCCACGTACGAGGCCGCCCAGAAAGAGGTTTCCAATCCGAAAGTCGGCGACCGGATCGCGTACGTGAAGAGCCAGATGCAAGCGGCTTCCGCCGCCAGGCAAGGGACTGCTCCACAACCCCCGGCACCCGCTCCTTCCCCGCAACAGGCCACGCCCGCCGCTCCCGCGCCAGGGCTCGCGGCGCGATACGATCTTAACGGGTCTTACAACGGCCGCACACCGATGATCAAGAACATCCACTGGCCAACCGGCTTCACTATCAGACAAACGGGGGACGCCATCATGATCGACGTGCTGCTGATCAACCTGGACGGCGTAACCGATGGCGAAAACGCGCTGGCCACCTTCCCGGGTAAGATTGTCGGAGATCGGATCGACGCACAAGACTTGAAGTTCCGCATCCTTGACGGCGGGCGCACCCTGATCGATGCCGGCAACAACCGGTATACGAAATAGCAGCCGGAAAGACCGGCCTCATTCCCAGGGCAGACGGTCTCCGCCTGCCGACGGCGCCTGGGGAGCCGCCGGGGCATTCACGGTCGGCGGCGGCGTCTCCACGGGCGGCGGCTGGTAGGTGGCCGGCGGCTGGTAGGTGGGGACCGGCTGGTAGGTGGGAGCGGGAGCCGGCGCGGAAGCGCCTGGCGTTTCACCGGAGGGAAGGGCCTCCATAATCTGATCCATCGTGCTCTTGCCCTTCTTTTTCTTCTTCGTGCTTCCCGAAGCAGCCGGCTCCTCGCCCCCGTTTTGCCCGGATCCGCCATTCAAAACCTCAAGGCGGTATTTGCCGCGGGCGTTGTCGCTGATCCGGAAGCCCGTCACGTTCCGCGGTCCGCCGGGAAGCGTGAACTCGTGGATCTGCCCGGCCGGAATCCGGATGCCCAGGCTGATCGGCGACTTCTTGTTGCCCTCGATCACGATGACTGTATTGACGATGATGCTTCCTTCCGTGCAGATGAGGCGGCACGCGGAAACCGCGCCATTATAGGCGGCCAGCTTGCCGTCTCCGCCGGCCTGGAACTCGCCGATCGGGATCCATTTCGGCCCGCCCAGCGCGGAAGAAAGTGACAGACTTGCGAAGAGAAACGCCAGCGTCAAACGACATCCCGTGCTTTTCATACCATCCCTTTCACTTGTTGCGCATGATAGTCGCACGCACCACCCCGGGCAAGGCCTTTATACGCCGGGTTAAGCGTATCCACCGTGATCGTGGTCAGACGTGAACACCATTGGAACGCACCGTCACCAATGCTCGTGACGCTGGCTGGAATCGTCACGCTGGTCAGGTTGTTACCAGAGAATGCGTAATGCCCGATGCTGGTGACGCTGGAGGGAATCGTCAGGCTGCGCAGGGAAAAGCAACGTTCGAACGCATTGGGTCCGATTCCGACGACAGGCAGACTCTCGATCTGGTCGGGGATGCTCACCGCCCCGCCGGCACCCGTGTAGCCGGTGATGATGATCTTGCCGGCATAGGTAAAGCATTGGTATTGCGCCTGTACCAACTCCGGCAACGCGAGGAGCGCAAGGGCCACCAGGGGCACCACGCCATTTCCAGACCGCCACTTCCGGGAATTCATACGCCCTCTCGGGTAACCGTCCATTGCGATCAAAGATTTCCGATAATAGTCACTTGCCTGAGAATGCACAATTACATTATCGCGAGAAAGGGAACGTGGGAGACGGTTTCGTAGGCCATTGGGGTGAGGGCGCTACCGTTAATCGAACACGGCGAATCCTGAGATGGGCACCTATCGCAACGCCGTGAAAGCGCCCTGTTTGGTATTTGTATGTGCCGAATAATATCTCGGTTTCTGGTAATAGGACGCCTTCCATGTGCCGGTAATCGAGCCGTTGGCCTGCAGCGTGCCCGAAATTTTATAATAATACAGGCTTTCCCCCGCGCTGTTCACAACCCCTATTCTCTTCTCGGCCACGAAGGACGATCCG
>CAIKKV010000105.1 GCA_903828035.1 uncultured bacterium | reverse complement strand
GCTGCCGGCGGTGTGGGTTCAGACTGATGGATCTTGCGGCCGGTTCGCTCCTGTTCAGGAGTCGTTGCCGGTCTCGCGCGCCCCTTGGCCCACTTCCGCAGTGCCGCGATCTGCTCGCTCATGAGTTTGCTCAGTGGCACCATGTCATCCATGACCCTGGCGATGACTGCGTCAGTGGGTTCCTTGCTCACACTGAACGCCGCATACATGGCGTCAATGAAAGCCTGCTCGATCTCGGCGCCGGTCAATCCATCCGTGATCCTGGCCAGGTTGCCGAGGTCGAACTTCTCCGGCTTTCGGCCATACCTGGCAATCTGGATACGCCAGATGGCCTCGCGTTCCTCCAGGTTCGGCAAGTCCACGAAGAACTGCTCGTCCCACCTGCCTTTCCTGAGAAACTCGGGAGGCAACTGTGTTACGTCGTTGGCCGTGGCCACGACAAACACCGGGGCGGTCCGCTCCTGCATCCAGGATACGAATGCCCCAAAGACCCGACTGGCCGTGCCGCCATCCGAGACCCCGGAACTCTTGGAGCCGTTGAAGCCCTTCTCGATTTCGTCAATCCAGAGCACCGAAGGCGCAATGGCCTCCGCCGTCTGAATGGCAGACCGCAGGTTGCCTTCCGACTGCCCGACCAGTCCGCCAAACAGCCGTCCGGCGTCCAGTTTGAGCAACGGTCGCTGAAACACACTGGCCGTGGCCTTGGCGGTCAGCGACTTGCCTGTGCCCGGAATGCCGATGATCAGCAGTCCCTTGGGCGCCGGCAGACCATACTCACGCGCTTTCGGCCCGAAGGCATCCCTCCGCTGGATAAGCCAGTTCTTGAGCATGTCCAGCCCGCCGATGTCGTCCAGCGACTTGCCGGCAGAATGGATCTCCAGTAGTCCGTTCTTCTTGACCGCCAGCGCCTTCTCGCGCGCCACAATGGCCGGGGACAACTCCCCGCGCTCGATCAACGACAACGCGAATGCGTTCTCCGCCTCGATCGAGGTGAGCCCGCACGCGGAGTCGAGCAGGGGATCCCGCTTATCCCCTTTGGGTTTCGCCTTGCCGGCCGATTCGGCGATGTTGTCCAGAACCGTTCCCAGTTCATCTCGACCGGGAAGCGCGAACTCCACCACCACGAACTCCCGCTCCAGTTCAGGGGGGAGTACTTGGCGACAGGCCAAAACGACCAGCACCTTGCCCATTGTCTTGCCGGCCCGTAGCACATCCTTGAGCGTACGCACCAGCACCGGATTGGGGCTGTCCAGGAACAGATGGAAGTCCCTAAGCAGGACAACAGTATTCTCTGGCAGTTCCAGAACCTTGAGGAGCATCTCCTGCGGGTCCTGGCCTTCATGCGCACTGCCGTCCGCCGTGTCAACCAGTCCTTCCGTGATGGACCAGGCGAACAGCTTGTGCTTCACCTCCTCAGCTATGGCCTTGATCTCACCCTCGATGCGAGTCTCCTCGTTCGAAACGAGATAGATGCCGGGATACCCAGCCCTGATGTAGTTCATAATCTGCTTTTTCATCACTTCTTCCTTTCATAAAGCGGAGAGCCCACCCGCCGTTGGCAGTGCGGGCTCCCCTGTTTCTCTTGCTCTGCAATTTCAAGTGTCCAGTGTCAGTTCTCCTCCTTGCTGTTGAAGTATTTTCGCTCCCATTCGAGACACGTTTCTCTGGATGGGGAGGTATACAGGGGAAACCCCGTTCGATCCTTTACCCTCCAGACCTGAAGGCGGTTGTCGAAGGTGATTGTGGTTGCCCGCTCCACCTTCAACCGCCCAAGACGGGTCAGGTCAATGACCTCCGTGTAGAGGCCGCGACCTGTCCCGTCCGGCTTGAACACGATGCTGGTCAACGCCTTATCCATGGGTTGCTCCGCAGTAGTATTCCCACGGCATAACCGGTCGGTCGTCCCCCGCCACGCGAATGGCAGTACCCGGCCCGGCCAGCCAGATCAGATAGGCAATGTGCGGCGGATACTCCACCACTCGGCCGTCGGGATAGAAGATGCGACTCATTGCCCCACCTTCTGCTGCCGCTTGATTTCCTCGCGGTGGTAGTATTCCGGCTTCTTGCTCCTGCCGCTGATCAGGCCCAGAGCCTTCTCCAGAAACGCGGTTGCCCGTTCACAGTCCGCGCCCTTGAATCCCATGGCCTCGATCTTCAGGCTGCCGTCCGGCCCGATCACCACTTCGATGGTTTTCTGTGCCATGGCTATACCCCTCCGATCGTGAGCTTGATCGATCCGTCGTTGAGAGTAGCGCGGTGCGTCGAGTACCCCCGCTGCCGCGCTTCCCGTATTGCCTTGTGGACCCCGTAGAGCTGGAGGAGTTTTCCATAGTCCTTGCCGATCTCCTTCTCCACGTGGCCATCCCACCAGTCGGTTGTCAGCCCATAGGTGCCGTCCGGCTGCCGGTTGAGGGCGACGTCATACGGCCCCTTGAGTGCAATCACGAATTCGCCGCGGTGGCGGTTATTCTCATAGCCGCGCGCGTCGGTGTTCTGGAGCACCAGAAGCCCCATCTCGGCG
>CAIKKV010000104.1 GCA_903828035.1 uncultured bacterium | reverse complement strand
GTGGTCGTTTGGCAGACTTCTGGAAATTTCGCCTCACCCCCCCCGCTTTGCCACTCGCTCGGGGCGCTTGACCGAAGACTTATGTCTTACACGCGGATCAATTTTCTTGCGTGCCGGCAAAGGACGTTCCACAATGCGGGAAAGGGGAGATGGATGGATTTCACGGCTTGGCTGATTCCGGATGTCATCACGAGTTCACCGGCGCTTTACCTGGCGGCGGTGGTGTCGGTCGTGTTGTTGAGGGGTTCAGCAAGGGCGGGTTCGGGGGCGGGCTGGGGGTGCTGGCGACGCCCCTGATGATGCAGGTGCTTCCCGCCAACGTGGCGCTGGCCAGGATGCTGCCCATCCTGATCGTGTGCGATCTCTTCACGCTCCGGCATTTTCCCGGCGAGTGGGATCCCCGCAGTTTCTGGCGCCTCGCCGGAGGCACGGTGATCGGCATCATGGCCGGATGCGCCCTGCTCGTGTTTTTCGGCCGGCCCGATGTGAATGGCGAGCGCTGGCTCAAATTCATCGTGGGCGGGGTATCGGTGCTGTTCTGCGGGTTGAAGGCCTGGTCGGTATGGGGCCCGAAGAAGGAGGCCGGTGAGGGGAGCCAGCCCGGCTTTGCGATCGGGACGGCGGCCGGGCTGGCGTGCGGCATCACGACCATGCTGGCGCATGCCGCCGGACAGATTGTGAGCATGTACTTTCTGTCCCACCGCCTGGACCGGCGCGTCTTTGTGGGCACGACGGCGCGGTACTACCTGACCTTCAACACGCTCAAGATTCCGTTCTTTTTCCTGGCCGGGGCGTTGAGCGACAAAAGCTATATCACCTTCCACACGTTGAAATGGGAGGTGTGGCTGATTCCCCTGTGTGCCCTCGGGGTGGCCGTGGGCGCCTGGCTGAATCGGAAAATGAGTGGCGGCGTCTTTACGGCGATTGTGTACGGGCTACTGGCGATTACCGGTGTCCGGATGTTGGCGCAGGCTTGGTAGGACGAGTTGGGGAAAAGGAAGGGACCATGAAGAGCAAGACCGTGCAGGAAGCTGATTTCGAAACCGCGTCCGGCTGGTGGTCGGATTTGCCGAACATTTACACCACGCTGAGCTGGAAGGATCACTTTTTCCGCTTCAACGTGCTCTGGAACGGCACGCTGCTGGCGTTGCCCAACCTGAACCGCCGGGGCGAGGCGTGGACCGGGCAGGAGACCCAGATTGCGTTTGCCCCGAATTACTCGGCCCAGTTCCCCGGGGTGGATTCGGCGGAGTCGTATGCGTATCTCTCGCACGACGACAACTTCTGCAACCAGGGGTGGGAACCGGGCGACGCGCCCGTGCTGTGGACCGATATTCCCAGGGACGGCCTCATGCATCGTCTCCGGATGTTCGCGAACATTCCCGGCGGCGGGGCGGTGGCGAACGGGGCCGAGCCTTTGTTTGCCTGGGTTCGTCTGGGCGTTCACGAGTGTTGTGCCGCCTTGCCGATGGAAGAGGCGACCGGGTTCAACCTGGTGATCCAGAACCCGCACCTTTCCACCAGCATGAGCGCCCGCCGCAATGTGGTGGCTCACCGCGAAAACGGGCGGCACGTGTATCCCCGCGCCCTGGCCCCGGATGCGGCGGCGTATACGCTGGCCGCCGGGTTGCGGATTGTGGAGCCGGACGGGCGGGTGCGGCTTGGCGTGGCGGCGGGCCAGAAGGACTTGCTGGGCTTTCAGTGGTTCACGCCCGGCATGGAGAAGCAGAAGGATTACCGCCTGTATCTGCCCATCCCGGTCCGCCCGGGCGCGCATGTGGATGTGCTGATCCCGTTGCTGCCCTGCGATCGCGCCGCCTTCGATGCCGAGCTGGCGCTCGGGTACGACCGGGCGCGGGCGGAGACCGCGCGGTTCTGGAAGCGGGTCACGGCCACGAAGACCGTGTTCGAGACGCCGGAAGAAGATGTGAACGACATCCTCCGGAAGAGCGTCCGGTTCAGCCACATGCTGGCTGAAAAAAACCCCGCCACGGGCAAGGTCTGCAAGATCAGCGGCTCGTGGATGTACACGAACCTCTGGACCACGCCGCTGGCCATGGACCTGATCATGATGATGGACCTGTTCGGCCATCACGCGGCGGTGACGCCCTGGCTGGATATTTTCCTCGAGGAGCAGGGCACGGTGGTTCCGCCGGGTGCGGCCTATACGCCGCATCCCGGGTTCCTGAGCTCGCCGGCCCTGTATAAGTCCATCGACTGGATTTCCGACAACGGCGGGGTGCTGTGGACCCTGGCCATGCACGCGCTGCTGTCGGGGGACCGGGCCTTTGGCGAAAGCGTGGCGGAGACGCTGGTCAAGTCCTGCGACTGGATCCGGGAAATGCGGCTGAAAACGGGGCATGGCGGGGTTGAGGGGGTCCTGCCGGCGGGCGTGGCCAGCGATAACTGCACCCAGATCCAGGCCACGTGGTCGAATGGCTGGAATTATATGGGAATGTGCGCGGCGGTGCGCGTCTTGCGGCGGCTGGGTCATCCCCGGGCGGAGGAGGTGGCCCGGGAGGCGGCGGCGTACAAGGCCGATTTCCTGAAGGCGTTCCGCGCCAAGTGCCGGACCATGCCGACCTGGACGGATGCCCGCGGCCGCCGGCGCCGGTTTATTCCAAGCGCGTTTTCCGGGGAGCAGACCTATGAGCGCCGGCATGCCTTCACGCTGGACGGGGGGTCCCTGTTCCTGGTGTTTGCGGGCCTGATGCGGGAGGACGATCCCCTGATGCGCGACATGGTGGCGTGGTTCCGGGAGGGCCCGGCTCAGGCGTTTTACCGGCGCGATTCGAATTGCTGGCAGGTGCCGGTGCTGGATCACGAGATGTCGAGCTGCGAGCCGTGCTACTCGTGGAACCTGATGCACAGCTGGCAGGCGGGCGACCGCGGTCGATACCTGGAAGGGATGTACAGCATCTTTGCGGGCGGCATGTCGCGCAAGACGCGGATCTCGTGCGAGACGCGCGGGGGCGTGACGGGTACCGTGTTCACGGCGCCCTTTGCGCTTTACGCGGCGCGGCTGGCGGTG
>CAIKKV010000103.1 GCA_903828035.1 uncultured bacterium | reverse complement strand
GTTGACGGATTCCTTGCCAGCCGATGGCGTTCAGATAGTTGCGATCCATGAGCCGGCCCAAGGAAGCCAGCAAACCAATCCCCTGGGCGGTATTCCGATAGACATAATCCAGCGTGCTGCCCGAATCAAAGCCGGTTTCGTGCCCCAGCCTGATCCCGGCCGACAGCCAACCGGCGCAACGCAGCATGGCACGATAAAACGACCAGTACAGTCCCTTCGGACTCAGGAGCGGTAACGGGGCGGCCAGTTGCCGGGCTTCTTCGCAGGTTGCCCCTTGTTTATCCGCGTCCTGCAGGTTGACGGGCACTGGTGATGTGGCAAACTGTCGCAGGATGAAATCGCGTACCTTGGTGATGGCCGCACCGCGACCGAGTTCGCCCAGGGTGTCATGGAAAAAGCCGGGCAGCAGATGCTTCTCCTTTTCCATGGAACCAAGGCGGTCGAAAAAGGCATGCTGCGGGACGTGATGCACTACCCAGTCCGAGCCGGAAATCAGCAGCTGTGTGGGGATTGTGATGGCCTGGGCATCGGCCACCACCCGTTCCGCCGCATCGTACAACCCAAGCAGAATCCGGGCGGAGATGGCCCGCGTGACCAGCGGATCACTGTCAAAGGAAGCCTGCCGCTCCGGATCGTGGGTGAGGAACTGGGATTTGACGTAGCTGTTGACGAAGAAATTGCCACGCAGATGGGACAACAGTCTAATGCCCTGCCGGGCGAAGGGGACGTAGAGCTTGACCTTGAACGCCGGAGAGGCCAACACCATGCAGCGAATGGCGGGGGCATAGTCATGGGCCCAGGCGCTGATCACGACCGCGCCCACGCTCTGGGCCAGCACGGCCATGTCGTGTGGCGAGATGCCGTAGGTGTCGCGGATATGATCGACAAAGGTCTGTACATCGCGCACCGTGGTTCCGAAACTGGGGGAATCGCCGCGCATACCGGGTGATCTGCCGTGTCCCCGGGAGTCCCAGGCGAAAACATCAAAGTCGGGAAGGTTGAGTTCGTCGGCCAGATGGGTCAGGCGGCCCGAATGTTCGTGCCCGCGGTGGAACATAACAATACAGCAGCGCCGTGCGGTCGTGGCGGGCCAGCGGCGATAGAAAAGCTCCATGCCATCATGGGTTGTGAAAGTATGTTCTTCCACCGGTCGATTCGTATTCATGTCATCCCTCGCTGATGTTGGTCCGGCGCGGGATGCGCCGGGATAACGGCTGTATTACAGATGCATGCCAAAACGGTAATCGCGTGATCCGTTGATTTTAAAGGGCTTTCTTTTGTGGCGAATTGAATAGGGTGAAGGCGTTGTCGTATATTGCCAAATCGCCATACATAAAATGCCGGTGTTGGTCGGCAATGTTCCGCTATCTTATAAAGAAACGCTCCACCTCCAGGGAGCCGAGGGTAACGGTGAGAACGCCTGAAAGGGCGGTATTGCCGCTGACATCGCTGAAGCCGGGACCGTAGCCTCCCTTCAGGGTGACGTGTACCGTGCGATTGAGATTGACGACGCTGTCCGCAAGAACGACGCCCTGGGTCTGGATTTCGACTGCGCTCCCATCTTGCGCGGAGGTGTATGCCTCCAAAAGGGTCTGATAGTACGTCGTTTCACTCCCGGTAATCCGCACGGGCGGCATGGTGATGAACGTTGCGGTAATGTCCTTGTCGGCATCCATACTGAGGTGACAAGTACCGGTTATGTTCGCGCAGGCGCCCGACCAGCCGGTGAAAAGGGAAGTAGTGGAAGGCGACGCGGCCAGATCGAGGACTGTGCCGTAGGGGAAATTCCCGGAACATTGGCCGGTTTCGCAGGTAAATGCCTGCCCCTGGGTGACGCTGTTGACTGTGCCGCTGCCACTGCCGGAGATGGTAACGGCAAGCGTTGTGTCGGATGGATACTCGAAGGCCCCGATGTCAAGGTGGGAATCGTTCGGCCTGGGGAGCCATGATTGGTATTTCAGGTATTCCCTGTCGAGGGGATAGCTGGTCGTTGCGTTGTGGAAGCCGCCGGCCGCGCCCCTGGCCAAGGAACTTTCAAGTATATGGTAGTCCTGGCCCGCATCGCCGGCAAACCCCGGACTTGAGGCGGTGAGGTTACCGCCGATGTTTGTCACGGCGCCGGTGACGCTATCGTGGGAGGCCACGTATCCCGGTTTGAAGAGGTTCCAG
>CAIKKV010000102.1 GCA_903828035.1 uncultured bacterium | reverse complement strand
TCCTTGATCAGCGCGGCTTTCAGGATTTCCTGGGGCGTTTTTAAGTGGTTGGTTTCCATAAGACTCCCGTTGCTTGTCTCTAGAGCATAAACCGGAAGTCGAATAAAGTACTGTTCTCCCCGCCCCTCGCAAGCCTAACAAGCCGGAGAGCCCTTGCGCGATTCTTGAGCAATCACTCTTCTCCCAACAACAACGAGCCGAGAGGTCCAGCCGGGAAGCCTAGCGGTTGCCCGGCAGCGGTCGTGAGAATGCCGGACGAAGGCGAGCGGGGACGCGAGCCGGAGAGCCGCTCGGGCTCCGGGGACGGAGCCCCTAGCGGCGACCGGCATTGCCACGTCCGATGCCGGAATAGCAACCGCTCCGCTCCCCGGCTGGACCTCCGGCTACACCACCGGCTTACGCAGTCAAAAAGGCATCCACCTTCCGCTGGATGGCACACTCGCAGCCCTTCACGCTCAGGATGTCGCACTCGGAGCCCAGGATGAAGGGCCGTCCCAGCGCCTTCATCTTCGCGATCATTTCACGCGTGAGCCGGCGCACCTCGTCATCGCTCAAATCGCGATCGCTCGAAAACTTCTTCGACGGAAGGTTCCCGAACAGCACGGTGCTCGCCGGAACCAGGGGCGCCACGTCCCACAGCGGACGCGAACTGCCCAGGCTCAGAATGGCCGGATCCAGCTCGCCGAACTTGCGGATCATGGCATCGCTCAGCTCGCCGCAGCAGTGGAACAGCAGGTCGGCCCCGCCCGCCGCAATCCAGCCCCGCACCCGCCGGTTCGGCTCCATCACGTAGCGGTCGAACACATCCGATCCCGCCTCCATCTGGTGCGGCGAGACGTACACTTTATTCGCGGCCGGTTCGGCCAGGAAGACAAACTGCGCTCCCGCCGCCGTCTGCGCGCGGATGGACTGCTCGATCACGATCAGCGCCAGCTCCAGGCACCGCTCCACCAGCGCCACCTCGGGCTCGTCTTCGGCCGTCAGCCCCGAGGCCGCCAGGTAAACGGGCGTGATGGGATCGGCCAGCAGCTTGGTCATCAGGGAAAACGGGCCGATCGACATTCCGCAGGGCGCCAGGTCCGGGCACCGCTTCGCCAGCAGTCGGATCGCCTCCGCATTCGCCGCCAGCAGCGGCGGCAGCGGCCCCGCCGCCACGGCCTTTACCGCCGCCACCTGCTCGTCCGTCGGAGCCTTTTCGAAATGGTAGGTCGCGGCTTCTGCCGCGGAGATGCCCAGCGCGCCCAGCAGCCACCGTTTTTCCAGCTGCAAATCCATCAGCGACACCGCGAACGGCGTCTTGTAGCGCCGCGCCGTCTTCTCCAGCACCCTCGAAAAACGTTCGGGATCGAGCCGCACCGCATCGGGGTCGGACTCCTCGTGCAGCACCAGATCCGTCCCGATGGGCATCCTCAGCCCCTGCTCCGCCAACTCCTTGATTCTCCGCCTGTCCATGACCGCTCTCCTTTTCAACCCGCCTGCGGGTTTATTCATCCTGCCTCCACCGTACGCCTTCCCCTCCCCGCCCGTATTGTTGACTTGAATCGCCATATTGAATAATCTTGCTGCCTATATTGTATTTATAGGTCCTATAACCCCTATAAGCCTTATTTTCAGGATTCTCTTGCACAAATCTGGAACAATCTTGTCTTCCTCTTCCTGGAGCCGCATGGCGCGCCCCTATCGCTCGCGCTTTGAGCTGGCCCCGGCTCCTCTCAAGGCCGACGGACGGCTGGCCGCCCCGGGCCCCGGGCCCGACACCGCAGCCGTGGCCCGCGCGCGCCGGCACGCGCTGGAAGAGGCGGTGCGGTGGGGTGAGGCCTCGGTCTTTTACCTGGCGCCCGGCGTTCTCAGCTGGGTGGCGCCGCTGATCGATTCCGGCCGCATCGTCGGCGGAGTGGAGGGCGGCGCCGTAACGGCCGACGAGGATCCGGCCGACCTCGCCGAGAGCGCGCGGGTCCTGGCCGCCACCGGCATGCCGCGCGCGGCCGCGGAAGCCTGGCTGCGCACGCTTCCGGCCTGGCCGCAGGCGCGCATCCGCGAGGCCGCCGCCTACCTCTTTGAATCCGTCTGCGCCTCCTCCGGACCCCTTCCCGAGCTGCTTCGCCAGAACAGGGACAACGCCCTGCAGCAGCGGCAGATCGCGGAGGCCATCCACCAGACCAAGGCCGAGACCCGCCACCCCTGGCCCTTCGAGCAGGAGCGCCGCCTCCTGGCCCTCATCCGGGCGGGCGATGCGAACGGCGCGCGCAAGCACCTGAACAACCTGCTCGCCGCCATGTTCCTGGACTCGCCCCGCCACCCCGTGCTCCAGGCCCGGTGCGTGGAGCTGCTCGGCTACCTTGTCCGCTCGGCCATCGAGGACAGCCCTATGCTCGAGCCCCTGATCCTGGACCATCGCGGGTGGATCGACTCGCTCATCCGCGCCCCCGATTTCGAAACGATCTGCGTGGCGGTCCGCGACGCGCTCGACGCCTTCATGAGCCGGGTCGCCACGCAAGGCTACAACCGCACAAGCCTGCCGGTCCGCCAGGCGCTGGACTACCTCGCCCGGCACTACACGGAATCCGTCTCGCTGGACGCGGCGGCAAAGGCGGCCGGGTTGAGCCGCTTCCGCATTGCGCACCTGCTCAAGGACACCACCGGCCAGACGCTGGGCCAGCACGTCAAACGGCTGCGCGTGGAGGAAGCCTGCCGCTTGCTGGAAACCACCACCCGCTCCTATGCCGACATCGCGTTCGCGCTCGGCTTCGCCGACCAGAGCCATTTCATCCGCCACTTCAAGGACCTTGCCGGCTCCACTCCCGGCCAGTACCGGCGCGAGCGGAAATTCAAAAGCTGATCGACACCCGCACGCCCATCGTCTATTTTATCTTTGCCAATATTTATCACGTGTCACCCGATAAGAAAGCGTATGATCATGCTGGATTATGCCCTGAGCCAACGGACAATTCCCCTGGATGACGCCTGGGATGTGATCGTGGTTGGCGGGGGGCCGGCCGGATGCGCCGCCGCCACGGCCGCCGCGCGCGAAGGGGCGCGAACGCTGCTGCTCGAGGCCACGGGCATGCTCGGCGGAATGGGAACAGCCGGACTCGTGCCCTGGTTCTGCGGCTATCACGACCGGGAAAAGATCATCGCCAGGGGCCTGGCCGACCACGTCCGGGTCGCCATGATCCAACGCATGCCGCACCTTCAGCATAAGCCCGTGGATAGCCAGTCGGCTCCCGCCATCGATCCCGAAGTGCTCAAGCGCGTCTATGACGAGATGGTCACCGGGGCGGGAGCCACGGTCCTCTTCCACGCGTCGCTCTGCGCCGTTGAAAAGTCGGCCGGCGGCCGAATCTCCGCCATTGTCATCGCCAGCAAATCGGGCCTCACCGCTTACCGGTCAAAAGTGTACATCGACTGCACCGGCGATGGCGACCTTGCCGCCTGGGCCGGCGCCCCTTTCGAAAAGAACGAACGAACCGCCCTCCAGCCGACCACCCACTGCTTCACCATCGCCAACATCGACGAGGAGAAGCTGGCCAAGGGGCCGCGCATCCATTTTTACGATCCCGAAAGCCCCATCTGGAAAGCGTTCCGGTCGGACAAGTACCCTCTCATCGACGAGCTGCACTCCTGCAACATCAAGATCGGGCCGGGCACGTTCAGCTTCAACACCGGACACGTCTTTGACGTGGACAACACGGACCCCGCCAGCACCACCAGCGCCCTGCTGCAAGGCCGCCAGATGGCCGCGCAGTACCGCGACGCGTTCGCCGAGTTCCACCCCGCGTTTGCGGATTCGTTTCTCGTCGCCACCGGCAGCCTGCTGGGCGTGCGGGAAACCCGCCACATCCTGGGCGACTACGTCCTGACGGGAGCCGACTACCTGGCCCGCCGCAGCTTCCCCGACGAGATCTGCCGCAACGCGTACGGCATCGACGTCCACCGCTCGCGCCAGGAAAATGCGGAGCTCTGCAAGCTGAGCATTCCGGAATTGAAGGAGTGGAACAGCAAATTGGCAGGGGGGCTCAAGCCCGGCGAAAGCTTCGGCGTCCCCTACCGGTGCCTCACCCCGCGCGGCCTGAAAGACGTGCTGGTGGCCGGCCGCTGCATCTCCGCGGACCGCCAGGCGAACGGCAGCATTCGCATCATGGCCTGCTGCCTGAACACGGGAGAGGCCGCCGGAATCGCGGCCGCCCTGGCGGCGGGAAGCTCCGGGGACGTTCATGCGGTGGACAGCGGCGAGCTCCGAAACAAGCTCACGGCCCGCGGCGCCTATCTGCCGGTCATGCGGAGCGATCCATAAGCGACCCGAAGCGCCTGACCCAGCAGGCGCCTCCCAATCCGATCAGCATGAACCCGGCGGCGGGCGCCAGCAGCACCAGCCACTCCAGATTCCCGCAACCCGCTTGATGCATCGCGTCCACCGCGAGCCCCTGCGCCGTGGGCAGGGCAAAACACAACACGCCTGTCGCCACGTTCAGCAGCGCCATGGCCTGCCCGAAGCGCCGGTCCCCCGCCATGGTCGCCAGGATCACGGGATACTCCGCCGACCAGCAGAAGCCGCCCGCCACATACCCCAGCGCCGCCCCCGCCTGAGTCCCCGTCAGCAGCCCCGCCGCCAGCACGGTCCCGCCCACGAGCCCCGGCGCCACCATGAGCCGCCGCCGCCACTTGGTCTCCGGCATCAGGCCCAGCAGCGAGCGCGACACCACGTACGCCAGGCTGAACAGCGCCAGCACCGTTCCCGGCAAAATCCATTGTGCGGCATAGGACGGGCCGGTCAGGATCCGGGGAATCCATGTGCTGCCCATCGCATCGCACGTCCCGTGCAGCGTCGCCAGCGCCACCAGCAGCCACAGTCCGCCCACCAGGCCCGTCTTCTCGCTTGCCTCACCAACGGCGGGCGGCGGCGAAACCGGATCGGGCTGCCGGACAAGCCAGGCAAGGCCCGCCAGCGCCAACAGCGCGATCACCCCGAACACGCCATGCAGGGCCGTGCCGAACGATATCCACCCGCCTGCCACGGCCTTCAAAAGCACTTCCCCGATCAAGGGAAACACCGCACAAGCCGCGGACGCCGCCACCAGGAAAATCGAGAGAATCCGCCGTCGCCCGTCCGGGAACAACGCCACTAACCCGGCTTGGGCGGAAATCAGCAAGGCGTAGTAGGAGAAATAAACTATCCCCAGCGAGGCCAGCAGCAGCCGCCAACCGCCCGCCACCGCTCCAACCGAACAGCCCGCGGCGAGAACCGCCAGGAAAAGACGGAACACGTGCCAGGGCCCGCGGCGGTCCGTCAGCCGTCCGCCGGCCAGCGCCCCCGCCGCGCCGGCCAGGCTTCCAAACGTGAGCAGGAACCCGAACCGGGCATTGGACAGCGCGAAATGATTCTGGAGCGAATCGCGGAACACCGGCAGGATGACGCCGAATCCGCCCAGGGCCGCCAGGGCGATAACCATGCCCGCCAACGCCCGGTGGCGAGGCGCTCCCTCCTGCGGCTCAGTACCCATATTCAAATACCTTTACAGTCGCCGCAGCAGCGGATGAAGGGCCGGCAGCAGCTGACGGTACGCCGCCAGGCGCTCGGCGTAGATGGCATGGCGGCCGGCATCGGGCTCGAACACGCGGTCCCGCCGCACGAAGCGCGCCACCCCTTCTTCCGCGGAGGCATACACGCCGGTGCCGAGTCCCGCCAGGATCGCGGCCCCCAGCACGCCGGCCTCGGTGATCGCCGGCCGGATGAAGGGCACGCCGAAGATGTCCGCCTTGATCTGCAGCCACTTGTCGGACTTCGCCCCGCCTCCCGTGGCCGTGAACGAGGAGGCGTCCACGCCCAGCTCCCGCAGCGCCGCCAGGCTGTCGGCGAAATAATAGGTCACGCTCTCCAGGATGCACTTGAAGATCTCGCCGCGCGTGGTGCCGGTCTTCAGCCCCACGATTGCGCCCGACGCGTCTGCCGTAAACGCGGGCGGCCCGGTCATCTCGAAATACGGCAGGGCCAGCAGCCGGGTCGGCGCCAGGGGCATCTCGGCGTCCAGCCTGCCGTAGATCGACCCGTCGGCCCCCGCCTCCTTCGCGAACGTGTCGCGGAACCACTTCACCAGCGTGCCGGCCTGGTTGTAAAGAAACGACACATACAGCCCCGGAAGCACATGATGCTCGGTGTTCAGCCCCCGGGCCAGCATGGGGCCCGGCTCGGGCAGCTGGGCATAGGTCGGCGTGAGGCACTCGAACGAACCGATGCCGCAGACGGCCTGGCCCGCCCGGCAGATGCCCGCGCCCAGCGAGTTGCAGCACTGGTCGTGGCCGCCCGCCACGATCTTCACCCCCGGCGCCAGCCCCAGCTCCGCCGCCATGGCGGCGGACACGCACCCCGTCACCGAGCCCGCCGCCACGCAGCGCCCCAGCTTCGCGCGCGGAATGCCCGCGCGGGCCAGCAGCTCGTCGGACCAATCCTGCTTCCGAAGGTCGAACAGCAGGGTACGGTTGGCCAGCGAGTGGCAGGCCGTGGCTTCGCCGCCGAGCAGGAAGCCCACGGCATCTCCCCATAACAGGAACAGGTCCGCCGCGTCGAACAGCGCCGGCTCATGCGCCCGGTGCCAGAGCAGCTTGGGCAGCGTGTAGTTGGGCCCCCGGATGTTGGGGTTGATCCGGTAAAAGGCTTCATCCGTGTACGCCGTCCGCAGCGGCTCCAGGAGCTCGCCGCCGCGGGTGTCGGACGACAGGATGCTGCGCCCGACGATGCGGCGGCTCCGGGTCACCGGCAGGACCGCCTCGCCCATGGAGCTGACGCTGAGGGCGCTGACGGGATCGCGCTCGGCGGAGGCGCCGGCCGCGGCCCCGGCGATGACCGCGCGGATCGCGGCCCAGACCGCCTCGCTGTCGAGCTCCGCCCGGTCGGGCGCCGGATGCAGCGTCGGATATTCACGGTAGGCGGAAGACAGGGGCCGGCCGTCCGCCGAAAAGGCGGTGGCCTTGCACCCCGTCGTTCCCACATCCACGCCGAGCAGGCTCACAGGCGGGTCACATCATAATTCAGGTACTTGGTCATCGCCTCGACGGCCGGCGCGGCGGCCAGGCCGGCGGCCACGCTGACGTGATGCCGGTGGCCCTGGTAGCCGATGCGCTGCAGCTTGTCCTGCAGGCCGGGGATCTTCGCCACGCCCGCGCAGCCGAAGAAGTCGGCGGGAATCGGATCTGACGTGAACGCGCCCTCGCCGACGTAGCAGCAAATCCGCCCATCGCGGGTGAGCAGGCTGCCGTAGGTGAAGGGCGTGGCCTTGATGCGGCCGCAGTTACAGCCAAACGCCTTGCCCTTCCCCACCGCGTTGGCGAGGATGGCGTGATCCTCAATGTGGCCGGGGCCGGTCATCAGCGCCGCGGGAACAGGGCCGCAATGGAAAAGGATGCACGTGTCGGGATCCTCGCCGTAATTGTTGTTCCAGTCGAGGCAGGCGGGGGCGCCGCCGGTGGCGAGCTGCAGGGCGCGCATCATGACGGCGTTGCCCACGTCCACCTCGCACGCCACGGGCACGTCGCGGCCGTTCATCTCGGAAAGCAGGACACAGGGCGAGATGCCCAACTGCTGCTGCATCTCCACCCAGCAGCGCACGGCCAGGCAGTCGAACCCGCCCTCCTGCACCAGCTGGTCGAGCACCACGCCCAGGCGGGTGAGCTGGTCGAACGCCTTGGCGGGCGTGCCGTCCCAATTCGTAAACGCCTTCAAGACCTTTGCTTTCCCGATCAGGGCGTGATCGCTCGCCTTCAGCTCCGCCATGCGGTTGAAGATCGAGGAGAGGTCAAAGGTCTCCATGGTGATCCCGTGCTTCTGCAGGGCCACCTCGTCGATGCGGACGGTCTTGAAGGGCGTCGTGCGGGCGCCGACGGCGCCGAGGGTCAGGCGGCGCAGGCCCTTGACCACGCGGCAAAGACGGTCGAAGTAATCCAGCTGGGCGGCGAAGGCCTCGCTCTTCGGGTGGCAGGTGTGCGGCGGAAGGACGGTGAACGGCAGGCCGTACTGGACGAACACGTCCATGATGGAGAACTTGCCGCAGAAGGCGTCCCGCCTCAGCTCGGGCGCCATCTTGTCGAGCTCGTCGGGATAGGCCTGCACGAGGATCGGAACGCCGCAGTCCTGAAGCGCCGCGATGGCCCCGGTTTCATCGCCAAAGTTCGGCAGGCACAGGATGACGCCGCCGAACTCGCCCTTGTGCCGGGCCAGGAAGGCGGCGAACTGGCGCCCCTCCTCGGGCGTCTCCACCGCGCCGTTGCGCGTGGCGGCGGCCTCCATCATCAGCGCCCCGTAGCCGCGGGCCTTGAGCACGGCGGTCATCTCTTCGCGGGCGCCGGCCTGAAGAGAGGCGGGGAAGAACCCGCGGTTGCCAAAAAAGACGGCGAATGTTGTTTTTTCCATGGCGGTCACTCCTAGTGGGGGTTCAGGATTCAGGATTCAATTGAAGAGCGGACCCTTCGATTTCCAACTCGTTGCGGATCACATCCAGCGTGGCGGCGCGGGTGCGGGCGACCGCCTCGGCGGGCGAGACGGCCAGGCCGGTTTCATAGGCCTGGCGCAGAGTGGTGCCCACGTTGATCTTGGCGATGCCGTGCCGGACCGCCGCCAGGATCGACTCCTTGCGGATTCCCGAACCGCCATGAAGGACCAGGGGCACGCCGCCCACGGCCTCGCGGATCCGGTCCAGGTGCTCGATGTTGATGCGGGCTTCCACTTTCCTGGCGCTCTTGGCGGCTCCGCTGATGGCCCCGTGGATGTTGCCCACGGCGACGGAAAGCCAGTCGGCGCCGGACTCGGCCACGAACCGCTTCGCTTCCGCGGGATCGGTGAAGCCGCGGCCGGAGGCGAAAAGCGCTTCATACGGCGGCAGGGGGCCGGACTCATGCCCCAGCACGGCGCCCAGCTCGGCCTCGACCGGAAGCCCGGCGAGATGCGCCCTGGCCACCACGGCGCGCGTGGCGGCGATGTTGCCCTCGAGCGGCAGGCGCGACCCGTCCACCATGACCGACTCGTACCCCAGGGCGATCGCCTCGCCGATAATGGCATCGACGTCGACGGACAGGTTGTCCTCGTCGATGACCGGAACATGATCCAGGTGAAGGCGGGTATAGCGCTCGTCCTTGCATCCGGCGTAGGTGTCGCGGATCGCCCTGAGGCTTCCCGACTTGAACTTCATCCACTCGAGCCGGGCCACCTGGATGAGGCCGAAGGCGCGCGTCTCCTGGAGCGCGGCCACGATCGGCGCCATCATGGGCAGGTGCGGGACGTTGAAAGCGGGCACCACGAGGCCTTTGGCGGCCGCCTGGCGGAGAATGTCGCGGGTCGTAAGACGGGACATGGGAACCCTTTCTCTAAACCGTCAGAATAGCTTTGGCCCCCCTGAAATGCAAGCGCGGGGAAACGGGGAGCGGCGGATTTTCCCCTCGTTTTATTCCGGTTTTCCGATTATTTTAAGACCATGTGCCCAGACCTTACCCAGCCTCTTTCCGGACCCTTCGACAACCCGCAGCCCCGGGAGTTGCGGCTGCTGCAGGAAGCGGCCCGCCCCGGCCCGCTGACCCTCCGGCTATGGACCGATGCGGCCGTGGAAGCCTCCACCGGCGCGCCGCCCCGCTTCCCGTTCGACGAACGCCGCTACCTGCTGGAATCGATCCGCTGGGTGGCGGCCGTCGAGCCCGAGGAAAACCCGGTCCTCCGGCTGCCGCTCCTCCCCGAGCCCCTTCTCCTGTCCCGGCCCGATCCCACCGCCGATGCGGCCCCCACCGGGCGGCCCGGCGTGCTCGTCACCGGCTGCTACGACTGGCTTCATTCGGGTCATGTCCGCTTTTTCGAAGAATGCGCGGAATACGGGGAGCTGACCGTCGTGGTGGGCAATGACGTGAACGTGCGGTCGCTCAAGGGCGAAGGCCATCCGATGTTTAGCCAGGAAGACCGCCGGTTCTGGGTCGGGGCCGTCCGCTTCGTGCATCGCGCCCTCATCTCCACGGGAATGGGCTGGCTCGACGCCGAAGAGCAGATCCGGCAGGTGAAGCCGGCCCTCTACGCCGTGAACGAAGACGGCGACAAGCCGGAAAAGAGGCGCTACTGCGCCGAGCACGGCCTGCGCTACCTGGTGCTGAAGCGCCTTCCCCGCCCCGGCCTGCAGGCCCGGCAGAGCACCCACCTGAGAGGTTTCTAACAGGGAGGCGCCCGACCCGCCGGCGCCGGGCGGGTCCAGGCGCGCCGCGTGTGATCGCCTGTTACGGAGTCCACGTAAACGAACGCCACGCCGTGTAGTCGCTGGCCTGGGCGTCGGGCCCGATGCTCCGCACGGCCCACCGGTACTGGCTCCAGTCCGTGTTGTCGAACGTATAGGTGTACTGGAAGTTATCGGTCACCTGGTGGGCGGCCGTCTGCCAGCCGCCGGCGCCCAACCCCTGCGCCACCAGCTCGAACTGCTCGGCGCCTTCGGCATCCGTCCAGACAAACGTCACCTTGGCCCCGGGCCCCGCGAAGCTTTCGCCGCCGCCCGGAGACAGCGCCGACGGCACGCCGGGCGCGGCCGTGCCCGTGCCGGGATCCGGATCGGAGCCATTGTTGTTGTTATTGTTGCCGGTGTTGCCGGTTTTCCCGGGCGTGCCGGTCGCCGGGGCGGCCGTCGAGGAGGACCCTGAGTCCACCGCCGGATTGCCCAGTTCAACTTCGCATGCGGTTAACATCCACATCAGGCTGACCGCCATGACTCCAAAACGAAGGAAAGCGCCCCTTTTCATGATATCTCCTTATAGACTTACCTATTATCTCAAAATATCCCCCTCTTCACAATTGCTTTCCAATCTATTTCCCTTCCTTTATCATGCCCGCATGAAAGCCGTCTCCTACCTCCCCTTGCTTCTGGCCGCGGGCTTGTGCCTGGCCGGCTGCGGCAAAGACGCCCAAATCGCTCCCGGAAGCGGGGCCTTGAAAATCGCGGCAACCACCTCCATCCTCGGCGATATCGTCGGCCGGGTGGGCGGCACAAACATTTCCCTGTCCGTGCTGCTCCGGCCCGGGCAGGACCCCCACGCCTTCAACCCCACGCCTTCCGACCTCGCCGCCCTGACCCGCGCCCGCCTCCTGTTCGCCAACGGCCTGGGGCTCGAAGCGTTCCTGCCGCGGCTGCCTCCCGGCCCCCGGATCATCGAGGTTTCCAGAAACCTGCCCGCCCGGCGCCTGACCGAGCCGCATGAACACGAGGGGCGGGCGCACCAGGCCTCGGAGGGCGAATCCGACCCCCATGTGTGGTTCAACCCCCTGCATGTCGTCGCCTGGACCGCCGTGATCCGCGACGCCCTGGCCGAGGCGGATCCCGCCCACGCGGCGGCCTACGCCGCGCGAGCGGCCGCCTATCAGGAGGAGCTTCGCAAGCTGGATGCCTGGATCCTGGAGCAGACGGCCTCTCTTCCCGAGGCGCGCCGCCGGCTGGTGGCGGATCACGCCGTGCTGGGCTATTTCGCCGACCGCTACGGCTTCACCCTCGCCGGCGTCATTGTGCCCAGCTTCAGCACGGCCGCCGAGCCCTCGGCCCGCGACCTGGCCGTCCTTGAGACGGCCATCCGCGAGCAGGGCATTCCGGCCCTCTTTGTCACCCGCTCCGTCTCGCCGGCCCTGGCCGAGCGGGTCGCGGCGGATACCGGCGTGAAAATCGCCGCCTTTTACGATGGCGCCCTGAGCGGCCCGGAAGGTCCCGCCTCGACCTACCTGGACTTCATGCGCCACAATGTGTCGGTCTTCCTCAACGCCCTCGGGAACTAGCCGTGCTGCGCAATCTCCACATGCCCCATGATCCGGAAGCCGCCAGCCTCGAACTGGAGGACGTGACGCTGTGCCTCGGCGCGACGATCGTCGTGGAGCGCCTGTCCTTCAAGGCGGATGCCGGCGAGCGCACGGCCGTGGTGGGCCCGAACGGGGCGGGGAAAAGCACCCTGTTCCGGGCCATCGCCGGCCTGCTTCCCCCGGCCGCCGGGCGCATCCGCATCGGCGGCAGCCACCCCGGCCTGCACACCTGCATCGCCTACCTGGCCCAGCGCAGCGACGTGGACTGGCATTTCCCGATCACGGTCGAGGACGCCGTGCTGATGGGCCGCATCGGCCGCATCGGCTTCTTCCGCCGCGCCGGCCGGGAGGACCGCCGCATCGCCGCCGACTGCCTCGCCACGGTTGGCCTTGAAGCCCTGGCCGGGCGCCGGATCGACGAGCTCTCGGGCGGCCAGCAGCAGCGGATGTTCATTGCGCGCGCGCTGGCGCAGGAGGCCAACATCATGCTGATGGACGAGCCCTTCACCGGGCTGGACGCGCCGGCCCGCGACGACATCTTCACCATTCTCGACCGTCTCCGCGAACGGCGGGTCACGGTGCTGGTCGCCCTGCACGACCTGCGCCTGGCAACCGACCGGTTTGACCGCATCATGCTGCTGAATCGCGGCCTGATTGCCTGCGGCCCGGCGCACGAAACGCTGACGGCCGAACGGCTTCAGGCGGCCTACGGCGGCAGGCTGCATGCGATCCAGACCCCGGAAGGGCGCCTGATCCTCTCCGACGCCTGCCGGGAGGGAGGCTGATCATGCACGAGGTCCTCACCCTCCTGGCCGAACCGCTCCAGTATGGATTCATGCTCCGCGGCATGGCCGCCGCCATTCTCGTGGGCGTGGTCTGCGCCATCGTGGGAACTTTCGTGATCCTGCGCGGCATGGCGTTCATGGGCGACGCCCTGTCGCACGCCATCCTGCCCGGCGTGGCCGTGGGCACGCTGCTCGGCGCGGGGCGGCCCGCCCTCTTCCTGTGGGCGCTGGGCACGGCGCTGGCCGCCTCCTTCGGCATCGGGTACGTCCAGCGCCGGGCCCGGATCAAGGAGGACGCCGCCATCGGCATCGTCTTCTCGGGCCTCTTCGCCCTCGGCGTGGCCATCCTCTCGGCCATGCGCAACACGGGAGCGGACCTGACCCACATCCTGTTCGGAAACGTGCTGGCCGTGGGCCCGAACGACCTGGCGCTCATCCTGGGGTGCGCCGCGCTTGTCCTGCTGACGCTCGCCCTCTTCTACAAGGAGCTGGTGGTGGTGACCTTCGACGAAACCTTCGCCGTCACGCTCCGGCTGCCGGCCGCCTTCCTGGCCTACCTGCTCCTGGCGCTCGTGGCCGTGACCACCGTCGTCTCGCTGCAGACCGTGGGCGTCACCCTCGTGCTGGCGCTGCTCGTCGCCCCGGCCGCGACGGGGTTCCTCCTGGCCCGGCGGCTGCCGGCCATCATGGCCGTGGCCGCCGCCTGCGGCGCCCTGTCGGGCGTCTGCGGCTTGTACCTGTCTTATTACCTGGGCATCGCCTCGGGCGCGGCCATCGTGCTGGTCAGCATCGCGCTGTTCCTGCTGGCCCTCGCCTTCGCCCCGCGACAGGGGCGGCGGCTTTTCCTGAAAACAAGCTGATCAGCCGCGGCCGGCCGTCGCCGCCGCCGGCGTTTTCACGGCTTCCTCCACCGGCCCGGCGGCCGGCGCATCGGGGAGGGAGAAATAAAAGGTCGAGCCCCGGCCGGGCGCCGACTCCACCCAGATCCGGCCGCCATGCCGCTGGACGATCTTCTTGCAGATGGCCAGGCCGATGCCGGTCCCCTCGTACTCCTCGCGGTCGTGGAGCTTCTGGAACACCTCGAAAAGGCGGCCCTGCGATTTCGGGTCGATCCCGATCCCGTTGTCGCGGACGGAAATCGTCCATTCATTCGCCCTCCGGGCCGCGCCCACGTGGATGCGCGGGGGCTCCTTCGTGAACTTCAGCGCGTTGCACAGGAGGTTCTGGAAGATCTGGGAGATCTGCCCGGCATCGACGTTCCGCTCGGGCATCGGATCGTGCGTGATGACGGCTCCGCTTTTCCGGATCCGCGGCTCCAGGTTGGCCAGCGCCGTGTCCAAAAGGCCCTGGAGCTCGGCCGGCTGTAAAACCAGCTCGCGTCCGCCGGCCCGCGAATAGTCCAGCAGGCCGGTGATCAGGGCCTTCATCCGCGTGGCGCCGTCGACGGCGAAGCCGATATACTCGTTGGACTTGCCGTCGAGCTTCTCCTTGTTCTGCATCTGGAGCAGCTGCAGGAACCCCGTCACCATGCGGAGCGGCTCCTGGAGGTCGTGCGAGATAATGCGCGCGAACTCCTCCAGGTCGCGGTTTGAGCGGGCCAGCTCGCCGGCGCCCTTCTTGAGCGCCTCTTCCATGCGCTTGCGCTCGGAAATGTCCCGGATGATCCGCCACGTGGCGGCCGGTCGCCCGCGGGCGTCGCGCATCAGCCAGGCCCGGACCGCCACCGGGAACACGGTCCCGTCCTTGCGGATGTACTCCTTCTCGTACTCGTTGCAAAAGCCGCGCGCCAGCACCTCGTCCCTCATGATGGCGGCGTCCCGGGCGCGCCACGGCCCGGGCGTCATGCTCTGGTACGTCATGGCGAGGGTTTCCTCGGGCGTATAGCCCAGCATGGCGACATAGGCGGGATTGGCGGACAGGATCCGCCCGGAGAGATCGGTATAGGCAATGCCGTCCAGGCTCGACTCGAAGAGGCGGCGGTAGCGCTCCTCGCTTTCGCGGATGGCCTCCTCGTCCTTTTTCCTGGCCGTGATGTCGATGAAGCTGGCCCGAAGCAGCTTCTGCCGCGAGGAGGGCAGCCGCACCAGGCGCACTTCGCAATGAACATCGCGGCCGTCCCCGCTGTGGATTTGGCGCTCAAAGACAACCTCCTGGCCGGCCAGGGCGCGGGCCATGTTGTCGTGCATCGACTCCTCGACGGGGCGGCCGTCCGGCTGCTCGGGCACATAAAACTTTTTGGGCCCCCAGCGCAGCAGCTCCTCCGCCGAGCAGCCGAACAGCCGCTCCGCATTGAAGTTGGCGTCCACAAAGCGATCGGTGTCGACGTCGTGCACCAGGATGGCCTCGGGCGCGCGCTGCACCAGCACGCGGAAGCGGGCCTCGCTCTCCCGGAGCGCCTGCTCGGCCTCCTTGCGCTCGGTGATGTCGCGCAGGTTCAGCACAACCCCCCGGATGCTGGGATCGCCCAGCAGGTTGCGGGCCACGGCGTCCATGACCCGCCAGGCGCCGGACCGGTGGCGCAGGCGCACCTCGCCCTTGCGGATGGCCCCGGGCTGCTGGACGCCCTCCATGAGCAGGAGCTGCAGCTCGGCGCGGTCCTCGGGGTGGACCAGCTCGGTGATGTTTTCCCCGCCGGCGGCCGGCTGGAATCCCAGCACATGCTCGACGTTCAGGCTCTTGTACTGGATCTCCCCCCGGCCGCTGACGATCAGGACCAGGTCGGCGGAGCGCTCGGTCAGCGTGCGGAAGCGCGCCTCGCTCTGGCGCAGGGCCTCCTCGGCCTTCTTGCGCGCCGTGACGTCCACCATCTGGGTCACCACGTAGGACGGCTTCCCCTCGCCGTCGCGCACCAGGACGGCGCGGGTCTCGCTCCAGACCGCCCCCCCCGCGCGGTGTTTGTACCTTTTTTCAAAATGCTCGAGGGGCGATCCGGCGCGCAGCTTCTCCATCCGCGATTCCGTCTCCTCCCAGTCCTCGGCGAAGAGCACGTCCCGGACCCTCTTCCCCGTCAGCTCCTTTTCCGCGTAGCCCGCAAACTCGCAGAAGGCGGGATTCACCTGGAGGAACTCGCCCTCGAGGGAAACAACCGCCATGCCGATGGCCGCATCGCGGAACATGCTCTTCAGGCGCGCCTCGCTCTCCTGGAGGGCGGCTTCCGTCCGCTTCCGCTCGATGGCGTACCGCATGGAGCGGATCAGCATGGCGCCGTCGATCTGGCCCTTGACCAGGTAGTCCTGGGACCCCTTCTCCAGCGAGCGGAACCCGAAGGTCTCGTCCTGGAACCCGCTGAGGACGACGATCGGAATGGAGGGAAAGACGCGGCGCACGGTGTCCACCGTCTCCAGGCCGCGGCTGTCGATCAGGTCCAGGTCGAGGAGCAGGCCGTCGAACGCTTTCTCGCTGAGCAGGCGGAGCCCGTCGGCCAGCCGCCGCACATGCTGGAGCTCCCAGCGGGCCCCCGCCTCGGCCAGGATCTCCTTCACGTAGATGGCGTCCACCGGGTTGTCCTCGATGTGGAGCACTTTTAAAATGGGCAGGCTGGTGATCATCCCCGCCAGTATGCGGGCGCCCGGCCCCGGACGGTATCAGGAAAACCCCCAATCCGGCTGGCGAGAAAGCGCAACCGTCAGGAGTAGCGGCCGAAATCGCGCGCGGCATCGAACATGGCCACGACGTTTTCCGCGGGGACATTCGCCTGGATGTTGTGCACCTGGTTGAAGACGTAGCCCCCGCCCGGCTTGAACACGTCCATCCGCTCGCGGACATGCCGGCGCACCTCGCCGGGCGTGGCGCTGCCCAGCACATGCTGGGTGTCGCACCCGCCGCCCCACAGGACGATCTTCTTCCCGAACTCGGCCTTCAGCCGCGCCGGGTCCATGTTGGCGGCCGAGGTCTGGACGGGGTTCAGGATGTCCACGCCGGCCTCGATGAAATGCGGGATCAGGTGGTAGACGGAGCCGCAGGAGTGCAGGAACGTCTTCCACGGCGTATGGGCGTGGATCCAGCCGCACAGCCGCGTGTAATGGGGCTTGAGCATCTCCGCCCACAGGTCGGGCCGGATAAACTCGCCGCGCTGCGTCCCGCTGTCATCCGCCGCCACGCCCCAGGCGAAGGCCCGGTCGCCCACCGCCTGGTGCAGCAGCTCAAGGCACCGGATGCTGGCATCCACGGAGCGGCCCATCATCTCGTGGCACTGCTCCGGCTCCGTCATCAGCATCATCATCCAGTCGCTGGGCCGGCCCATGGTGACGTTCGAGCGCCGCTCGGTGATCAGGCTCAGGCCGAGGAAGCAAACGCCGCAGCCCCAGCCCAGAAGCGCGTACTCCGTTCCCTCGTAAAGCTCCTTCGAGTGCCGGGCCATGGCGTCGAGCACCTCGTCGGAAAGGGTGTCGACCGGCTTGAAGCGGGCCGGGTCGATCGGGTCGCCGCGGTCGAACGAGACATCGTCGAAATAATGGCCGTCCCGGGGCATATGGAGCGAGGACGGGGTCCCGTCGGCGTTCAGCAGGTTCCAGCCGCCGTCCGCCTCTTCGGCAATGGCCGTGCCGGGGGGGAAAAGAACCCGGTTCCCGGAAAACAGCGTGCGCGGCACCCATTGCGCTTCCGGCGAAAGCTGGGCCTCCGCCATGGGGAGATCCAGCGGCACCACGTCCACGTTGAACCGCTTGAGAACCGCCTCCTCCACCCATCCGGTCATGAACCGCGCATCGCAGACCCGGGGAACCCCGGGAATGCCGAGCTGCCGGCACACGTCGAGATAGGCCTCCACGGCGATGCCGGAAGCCTTCATCCCGCCCAGGTCGACCGGCACGCGGTCGGGCTCTTCGAATCGCACTGTTTTCAAAACACGTTCGCGTGAGTTCATTCCGGATTTATACCAACCCCCGGGGCGAAGCGCAACACGGCGTTACTTGACAGCCCGCTCCCGCTTCCCCATACTTCTCGGACAACCAAGGAGTCCGCAATGGCCGAGTTCACCTATTCCCCCTCCAAATGGGTCCCCTTCCGCGACGAAAAAGTCCTCGCCCGCGTCCGCCGCATCAAGCGCAAGGACATCACCACCCACAAGAATCCGGAGCTGAACATCCAGGTCGTTCCCGATGACCTGATGGAGTTCCTCTGGATCCAGGACATGTTCCACCGGATCAAAACCGCCATGGATGCCGGCAAAAGCTGCGTCCTGATCATGCCCAACCCCGCCCACACCTACATCAAGCTGGCCCTGCTCCTCAACCGGTTCAAGGTCAACTGCGGCAAGCTGCACATCTTCATCATGGACGAATACGCCGACCAGGACGGCACCATCGCGCCGGAGACCTGGAAGCTCGGCTTCATGTATTCCTTCAAGAAGTTCTTCTTCCAGACCCTGGACCCCAAGCTGCGCCCGCCCGAGAAGCAGATCTGCGGCCCCACCACGAAGAACGTCAAGGACTACGGCCGCATGATCACCGACAAGGGCGAGGCCGACGCCTGCTACAGCGGCCCGGGCTGGACCGGCCACCTGGCCTTCATTGAGCCCGACGCGCCCGAGTTCGCCGCCTCCAGCGTCAAGGAGTGGATGACCTACGGCCCGCGCGTCGTCACCCTCAACCCCTTCACCATCGCCCAGAACTCGCTGCACGGCTTCTTCGGCATGAGCGGTGACATCGCCGCCGTCCCCCCCCGCGCCTTCACGATCGGCCCGGCCCAGGTCAAGGCCGCCAAATACCGCATGGAGTTCAGCGGCATCAGCACGGCCGGCACCAACGTCTCCTGGCAGCGGTTCATCACCCGCCTGGTCTGGCACGGCCCCGTGACGCCGTTGGTGCCGACCTCGCTGCACCAGCTGCTCAAGACCGATGTGTTCATCTCCGAAACCAACGCGTCCGACATCGAGCCGCTTTGGAACCGGGGGTATTAACATGCGGTATACCCAGCTTGGCGCCCGGGGCCCGCGCGTGTCGCGCCTCGGATTCGGCTGCATGCGCTTCCCCACGGGGACGGACGGCAAGGTCAGCCGCGCCCTCTCCATCCCCATGCTCCACCGGGCGCTCGAGCTGGGCGTCACCTATTTCGACACGGCCGTCGGCTACTGCCAGGGCGACAGCCAGCGCACCGTCGGCGAAGCCTTCGAGGGGGGCCTGCGCGAAAAGATCGTCCTCTCCACCAAGAATCCGTCGCACGCCGCTTCGGACACCGACTGGTGGGCGCGCTTGACGGAATCGCTCGAGCGGCTGCGGACCGGCTACCTCGACATCTACAACTTCCACGGCCTGACGTGGGAGACCTATGAAAAGAACATCCGGGAGCCGGGCAAGCTGCGGCTGATGAAAAAAGCCAAGGCTGAAGGGCTGATCCGGCATATCTGCTGCTCCTTCCACGATTCCCCCGAAGCGCTGGTCAAGCTGGCCGAGACCGGCGAGTTCGACTGCATCACGGTTCAATACAACCTGCTCTGGCGCGACCTGGAGTCCGCCATCCACCGCTGCCATGAACTGGGCGTCGGCATCGTGGTCATGGGGCCCGTCGGCGGAGGCCGGCTGGGCGTGGACAGCGCCCGCATCCGCGAGCTGCTCAAGGGCGAGGCCCAGTCGACGCCCGAGGCCGCGCTTCGCTTCGTCCTGGCGCACCCCGGGGTCAACGTGGCCCTCTCGGGCATGACCACGATGGAGCAGGTCGAGGAAAACTGCAAGATCGTCTCGGACAAGGAGCCTTTCACCCCCGCCCAGATCAAGGCCATGGAGGCGGAGATCGGCCACGTGCGCGCGAAGATCGGGGTCAACTGCCCGGCGTGCGGCTACTGCATGCCCTGCCCGGCGGGAGTCGATATCCCCGAGCACTTCCGCATCTACAACGAATACAAGCTCTACGGCCTGACCGACTTCTCCAAAAAGGCCTACGCCTCCCTGTCCCGCACGGCGGCCGCCTGCACGGAGTGCGGCGCCTGCCTGAGCCGGTGCCCGCAGAAGCTCGCCATTCCCAAACTGCTGCGCCGCCTCATGGCGGAGCTGGACGACACCTACACGGGGTTCGGCTCGTCGCTTTCCTTCACCGGCGCCGCCACGGGCGGCCTGAAGGCCCTCGCCATCATCCGTAACCTGGCCAAGCCCGAAGGCCCGTTCACCACCGCGCTGTCACTCGAAGACGGCGTGACTTCCGAGCCCGCGGTGCTTGAGGCCGGGGCGCTTGCCACCGATGGCTCCACGCGCAGGCCCGTGACCCTGGCCATCCCGGACGGCGTGGGCGCGATCCGGGGCACGATGAAAACAGAGGGCGCCGGCGAAGAGCGCATCGCCCCCCTGTTCCTCCCCTTCTTCGTTATTCCCTCCGGAGTCTGGCGCCGGCACGAGGCCGTCGTCGACCCCCGCGCCTTCCGCGATCCCGCCCTGGCGGAGGAAACCGGATACAGCGTCTTCCTCCGGCGGGACGCCGACGCCATTCACGCCCGGGTGGCCCTGCGCTCCAAGCTGGAAGGACTGGCCAAGCCCGACGAGTTGATCGGCGCGCGCCTGGAGCTCTATCTCGACATGCGCCCGCACTCGCGGGGCGCGCGCAATTCCTACGAGGAAGGCGTGGAGCAGATCTTCATCTGGCTGACCGAACCGGGCCTCGCCAAGACCAAGTCGGGCCGTCCGCTCGACCTCGGCATCCAGGTGCGGCGCACGGCGGAAGGCTGCGATGTGTCGCTTTCCATCCCCTTCAAGCCCTTCACGGCCCCGGACGCGCTGCCGCCCTCGGAGATCGGGCTCGACTGGATGCTGATGGTGGCCAACGCGGAGGGATCCGATATCGGCCACCCCACCTACGGGCACCGCCAGGGCCTGTATGCCAACCCGAGGCTTTTCACGCGGGCCTTTTTGGCTTAGACTATCCTTTTAGCTGAAAAAAGGAGCCGCCATGAATCGTCGCGATTTCCTGAAAACCGCCGCCGCCGCGGGAGCCGGCCTGGCCGCGCCCCGCCTCTTCGCCGAGGCCATCCAGCCGCCGCCCGCCGCCGGGGCCGCCGTCTGGGTCATCCAGGGCAAAGACATTCCGGCCATGCTCGCAAAAGGAATGGAGCTCGCGGGGGGCTGGGGCGCCTTCGTGAAAAAGGACGCGCGGGTCACCTTGAAAGTCAACGCGGCCTGGGCCGTCGAGCCCCAGGGTGGCGGCAATACGCATCCGGACCTGGTCAAGGCCTTCTGCCTGGCCGCCTTCGCCGCCGGCGCCAAATCGGTCACGCTTCCCGAGCTCCCCTGCGCCCCGGCCGCCCAATCCTTTTCCATGAGCGGCATAGAAGGCGCCATCAAGGGCACGGGAGCGCGGCTCTACAAGCCGGAAAAAGAGTCGGAGTTCCGCACGGTCGCGATCCCCAGGGGGGTGGACCTCAAGGAAGCGTCGATTCCGGCGGATGTGCTGGACTGCGACTGCCTCGTCAACATGCCGGTGGCCAAATCGCACAGCGGAGCCAAGCTGACGCTCTCCATGAAAAACTGGATGGGCTCCGATAAGAACCGCGGGAGCTGGCATCGCAAGAACCTGCACCAGTGCATCGTCGATTACAACACCGTGATCAAGCCCGCCCTGGTCATCATCGACGCCACGCGGATCATGCTCACGGGCGGCCCCCGGGGCCCGGGGAAGATGGCCTTCCCCGAAAAGCTCATCATCGGGCGCGATACGGTCGCCTGCGACGCCGTGGCCGCCGGATTGTTTGGCCTGAAGCCGTTCGACGTTCCCCACATCCGCCTGGCCCATGAGGCGGGCCTCGGATGCGGCGACCTGGCCCTGATAAAGGTGGTGGACGTTTCCGTATGAGCCTCTTCCGCCCGCCCCGCCGCCTGTTCCATCTTGCGTCGGCGCTCCTGGCCGCCCTCCTGGCCCTGCAGCTGATCCCGTGGGAGCCGGCGGCGAGCCTCTTTCCGTCACTGAGCCCCCTGCTCGGCCTGGGCGGCGCCCTGGCAAGGCGGGCGTTCTGGCCGGCGGCGTTTCTCGGCGTGCCGGTCTTCCTGCTGGGCTTCGTTCACAAACGCTGGTTCTGCTTCCACCTCTGCCCGACGGGCTATTGCGCCGAAGCTGCCGGCAAGCTGAACGCCTCGGCGGCCAACCGGTTCGCCGCCTGGCCGCGGCTCGGCGGCTGGCTGGCCCTGGCCATCCTGGGAAGCGCGGCGCTGGGCGCCCCCCTTGCGCTGGGCCTCGATCCGCTCGCCCTCTTCAACAGCTTTTTCAGCGCCTGGCGCCGACCGCTTGAAGCCGGCCTCCCCCCGCTGGCCACCGGCTTTCTCCTGGTCCTGCTGATCAGCCTCGCCCGGCCGCATCTATGGTGCCTGCGTCTATGCCCGCTGGGCGGGCTTCAGGATATCATTCACGATATGGACCGCCGGATCCGCTCCTTTCGCGCCGCCGGAGAAGAGGCGCCAAAGGCGGAGCGGCGCCTTTTCCTCGGCCTGGCCGCCGGCGGCCTGGCGGGCCTTTTCCTGCCGCGCCTGGCCTCTCGCGGAAACGCCGTTCTCCGGCCGCCCGGCGCGGCGCCCGAATCGCAATTCAAATTGCTTTGCGCCCGGTGCGGGGCCTGCATCCGGGCCTGTCCCTACCACATCCTGACCCCTGACCTCGGCGAGGCCGGGGCGGCCGGCCTCCTGGCGCCGCGGATTCAATACGGGCAGGGGTATTGCTTCGAACAGTGCAAAGCCTGCACCGAGGCCTGCCCCACCGGAGCCATCCGCCACCTGACCCTGCCGGCCAAGCGGCAGCTGGCGCTCGGAACGGCCGTCGTGGAGAAGCGCCGCTGCCTGGCCTGGCAGGACGGCCTCTACTGCATGGTGTGCCAGGAGTTCTGCCCCTACTCGGCCATCACGGCCGTGGAACAAAAGGGCGTTAATTGTCCGGTGGTGCACACGGATCTCTGCCGCGGCTGCGGGGCCTGTCAAAACGACTGCCCCGCCCGGCCGGCGCTGGCCATCACGGTGCGCCCCACCGGCCAGCGCGTGCTGAAGGGCTAGGCCTGTTTTCCAAGCGCTTCCCGGGCCTGGCTGGCCAATCCCAGCAGCTGGCTGAAATAATGCCGGTGCTCTTCCTCAGCCAGCGCCGTTATTTCCGTCAGCCTTAAAATGGCGTCTTCCAGGAGGGCCCGGCATTCGCCATCCAGCGTCCCCGAGGCCAGCAGCGTGGCGATGCAGGCCGCGGCGACAGCGTCCACCTGCTCCCACGTCTGGTCGCCCGCCGCCCGCCCCGTGCACGCCGCGGGAAACTCCTCCAGCTCGAAGATCCGCCATTCCTTGCGCAGCTCGTCGTTCATGCGTCAATTCCATTCAGTGTTTGAATCAGGGTTGTGTAGTCGTAGGAATCCATCAGATGGAGGACCGCGGCCGTCGCGGGAGACGCGGGGACGCGGGACAGGATCTCTTCCACTTCCGAAACATCCGCCTCCCGCGCCGCCTTGCGAAGCGCATCCCGAACGGAGAGCGGCCACTGCGCCACGCCCGAGAGGGCGTCCGGGCCCGGCGCCGCCTTCTCGGCCGGAGGCGCGGCCGCATGCTCGTATTCCACGGGGATGTGCCGCTTGATCGTCGCGAGCAGATCCTCCAGCTTGAAGGGCTTGCGAATGTATCCGGCCAGCCCGCCGGCCAGAATGCGGTCCTTGTCGCTGTCGAACGCGCTGGCGGTGAGGGCGATGACCGGGCACGGCCGGCCCGCCGCATGTTGACGGATCAGCTGCGTGGCGCGAATGCCGTCCATGCGGGGCATTCGAATATCCATGAACACCAGGTCGGGCGGCCAGGCCTGGAACTCAATGACCGCCTCTTCGCCGCTGGCGGCGTCGCGCGTCTCGCACCCCAGCATATCCAGCACGCGCACGAGCAGCTGGCGGCTGATGGCCTCGTCATCCACCACCAGCACGCGCGGCGGGCGGCCGCCCGGCATGCGGGCGCGGGTGACCTCCGGGCGGATCGCGACCAGCGGGAGCGCGTCGCCCGGGCCGTCGAACGCCATTTCGCAGCGGAACAGGCTGCCCTTGCCGGGCTCGGTCCACGCGAGAGCCAGGTCGCCCCCCATCAGCTTGGCGTAGCGGCGGCTGATGGTGAGCCCCAGCCCGGTTCCGCCCTTGACGCCGGTCGCGCCCTCGCCCTGGACGAATGCCTCGAAAATTTTATCGCGGTCGGCCGCGGAAATGCCGGGGCCCGTATCCTCCACTTCGAACCGCAGCCGCTTCCGCTCTCCGTCGTTCTCCGCCGTCACGCGAATGAGCACCTGCCCCGCCCGGGTGAACTTGACGGCGTTGCCGATGAGGTTGATGAGGACTTGCCGGATTTTGCCGACATCCGAAACAATGCGGCGGGGCACGCCGGGCGCGACGCTCAGCCGCAGCCCGATGCCCTTCGCATGGGTCCGGACGCGGAACATCGCCTCCACATCCCTCAGCAGCGCATGCAGGTCGAACGAGGCCGAGGCCACGGTGATCCGGTCCGCCTCGATCTTGGAGATCTCCAGGATGTCATTGATCAGCCCGAGCAGGTGCTCGCCGCTGCGCATGATGATCTCCACCTGCTCCCGGCATTCGGCCGGCAGCTTGGACGCGCGCGTCAGGATCTGCGCGAATCCGATGATGGCGTTCAGCGGCGTGCGGATTTCATGCGACATGTTGGCGAGGAACAGGCTCTTGGCCTGGCTGGCGGAGTAGGCCGCATCGCGCGCCTTCAACATCTCCCGCTCGTGCCGGTGCACGAGCTCGATTTCCCGGGTCAGCACGCGGTTGCGAACCACGCTGCTTCCCAGGATAACCAGGACCAGCACGATCGCGCCCCCCGCAAAGGGAACCAGGCGCCGCCAGTTGAACCGGTCGCGCGGAACCGTCACCCAGGCGTTGTGGATGCGATCGCGCTCCTCCACCGGAATGGAAGCCAGCGCCTTGTTCAGGATTCCCGCCAGGGCGGGCCAGTCCTTGCGGACGGCAAATCCGATACGGGCCGCGTAGGGCGTGAAAAGGACCACGCGCAGGTTTCCGTCTATCGTGTTGAGGGAGGGGACAACGGCGGCCATGATTCCGATGAACGCGTCGGCCTCGCCGGAGCGCACGCGTTCAAGGCCCGTTTCCACGCTCGTGACCGTCGCCGGATCCAGCCACGGATAGTCGCGGTGAAGCTCCTTGCTCGCTCCCGGATACGGAATGCAGCCCACAAAACGCCGCCCCTTCAGCGATGCCAGGTTGTCCACATACCGGGCATCGTGGCGCATGACCACCACCAGGGGGGAGGTCGCGTAGGGCTGGGTGAAAATAAAATCCCCCTCCTGTTCGGGCGCCAGATCCAGGCAGGCGACAACATCGATTCGCCCGGCCCGGGCCTGGTCAACCAGCT
>CAIKKV010000101.1 GCA_903828035.1 uncultured bacterium | reverse complement strand
TGGAGCCGAGGTCAAGCTGCAGGGCTTTTCCGCCAAGGATCGAGGTCGAGACGATCTTGGCCTTGTAATTCTCGCGGATGGATGCGGGCACATCCAGCGAGCAGATGACCTTGATGCCGTCCTGCTTGAGGTCAAGGGACTTCACCTTGCCCACCGGCATGCCGCGGATGACCACCTTGTCGCCCTCGCGGAGCGTGCTGATCTCATTGAACAGGACAATGACCGGATAACGCTTCCGGAAAATGTTCTCGCGCGTCAGCATGATCGTAAACGCGCCGAGCATCAGAAACACAATAAACACAAAGGCGCCGACAATCAATTCCAGGCGCACTTCCTTCAGCCGTTGACGTGCCATAACAAACTCCTCAGGATTCCCAACTTCCTCTGCGGGTAATGTATTGCGCCTCCAGGAATTCCTTTACCTCCGGGTGGCTTGAACGAATAAAGTCGGCGGGCGGCGAGATTTCCACAAAGCGGCCGCCCGCGATCATGGCGATGCGGGTCGCGATGCCAAGCGCGCTGTGCAGGTCGTGCGTCACGACCACGCTCGTCACGCCGAGCTTGACCCGCATATCATCGATGAGCCGGTCGATCGAGCGGGAGATCACCGGGTCCAGTCCCGATGTGGGCTCGTCATAAAGGATGATTTCGGGCTTCATCACGATGGCCCGGGCCAGGCCGGCGCGCTTGCGCATGCCGCCCGATATTTCGTCCGGATATTTGGGTCCCGCGGCGGACAAGCCCACCAGGTCGAGGCACTCCGCCACCCGCACTTCGATCTCCTCCTCGGTCATGGCGGTCCGTTCGCGGAGCGGCAGGGCGACGTTTTCAAAAACAGACAGCCAGGCCAGAAGAGCGGCATTTTGAAAGAGCACGCCAAAGCGATCGCGGATTCGCACCATATCGCGCTCATTGGCTTCGCTGATGCAGTCGTTTTCAACGAAAATCCGTCCCTCGTCGGGAGTCAGCAGGCGGATCATATGCTTCAGCGTCACGCTTTTCCCCATGCCCGACGACCCGACGATCACAAAGGTTTCGCCCTTGTTGATCTCCACATCGACGCCATCCAGCACCCGCTGGGGGCCGAAGGATTTTGTGACTTTTTCAAATCGGATCATACGTAGAACAACCGCGTGATGAAGTACCCGACGATGAGGATGACGAGGAACGAGACGATGACGGTCATGCGCGTCGCATTACCCACGCCCACCGCCCCCTTGGTTGTCGCGAAGCCCTGGTGGCAGGCAATGGTGGCAATGATCAGGCCGAAGCAGAGCGCCTTGAGCATCCCCACATAGAGATCTTTATTGTCCGCGTATTTCGTGGCGTTATCCAGGTAGGCGGTCCAGGACACGCCCAGCTGGGTCGCGCCCACCAGCCCTCCCCCGAGAACGCCCATGACGGTGGAATAAAAGGAGAGCAGCGGCGTCATGATCGCCAGGGCCACGAGGCGCGGCATGACGAGGTACCGGACCGGGTCGATGGACATGACCTCCAGGGCGGCGATTTCCTCGGAAATGGTCATCGTCCCGATCTGGGCGCCCATCGAGGACCCGACGCTGGCCGCCAGAATCAGGCCCGTCAGGAAGGGGCCCATTTCCCGCAACATGGACACCATGACGGCCGTTCCGATGTTCACTTCCTGGGAGAACTTGCGGAGCTCGAGCCCGGTCTGCAGGGCCAGGATCATGCCGGTGAACCCCGCCACGACCGTGACAACCGGAAGGCTCTTGACGCCCGTGATGTACAACTGGCGCACGGCGGAGTCGCGTGACCGGCGCACGACGAGATAACGCATGGCGACAATCCCCGCCGCCATCAGCAGGGTCGCCTGGCCGATCTCGAAAAGGAGCTCAAGCGCCCCGCGGCCGAGACCCTGGATAAAGGTTTCGGGCGGCGGAGAATAAGCCGGCTCTCGAAGAACTGTTCGCATCAATCAAACCGCATGTATAGGAGTCTCAGTTTGCGGACGTTCCCTTCGCGTTCATAGCCCACGAAGCCCTTCAGCACGTCCCATCGTTTGGCGCCACCATTATCCTTGGATCCCCCCCATGAAACAAGTGGAAAGACGGAGGTATAGGCATAGCCGTCCCCCCGCTGGCGGCGGAATAGCCCCCACAAGAGTTCATCGGTGACGTCCGCACCCGCCCGCTCGTGCGAATAGAGCGTCCAGAACGGGGCGTAAAGGCGCTCGATGGCCGGAACCGGCGCCGCCGGCCACAGCTCCAGGGTGTGGAACTCCATCCGGTCGCCGGCCCGTTGATAGGTGGCAAGAGGCCAGACGCGCACCCGCCGCTCCAGGGCTGGTTTGGGTGCCGTTCGGTCCATCCGCCGCTGATCAAAATAGAACGGTGCCACCCACCGACGCGACAACACGGTTTTTGGCTCCCAGACCGTTTGGGCCCCGCCAATAGGCCACAAATAAAAACGCGTGGATAACAAGGGACGTTCGCGATGACCATAAAATGGCCAGAAATAAGTCCGCTCATCGTCCCCGCCCCGCTGGATCTGGACGAAGGGCCAAGGCGCCATCCATTCCCGCTGGTCGCCCGTCCGGGTGTACCGGAAGAACGGCGGCAGCGCCATCCACGACTGCTGGTTGGCCCGGTTAACCCGGCCCGCCAGCGGGAACAGCATCCAGGAGTAGCCTTCCGCCTGCGGCGCGCTGTACGTCGCCTGGTTCCAGATCGGCCACAGGACAAAACGGCGTCGAATGCCCGGCTCGCGGGCCTGTCCGTAAAACGGAAACACGCGGAACCGGCTTTCGTCGGGCGCACGGGTCCAGGAGATGATCGGAAACAGCAGGTTCCAGGTGTTCAGGTCGTTCTGGCGGGTGTACGAATAGAGGGGAAACAGGACAAAGTCGATGACATCCTTTCCCGCCACCTCCTCCAGGTGGCCGCCCAGCGGGAAAACGCCGCCGTAACTGTGTCCTTCCGCGGTCCGGCCCAGGGCCAGCACGGGGAAGACGAGCAAACTCCATTTCGAGTCCCGGTCCCGGATGTTGGCATCCCGCCCCCAGGCGATGAGCGCCGAGTTCCAGCTCCGCTCGTCACCGCGGCGGCGGGAGGTGAACAACGGCCAAAGCACGTGCGTGGCGGACTCCTCGAGAACCGGATCGCGCACGGAGGAGGCCACCGGACGGAACGCGCAGAACGTGCGGCCGCTGGGGCCGTGAATGCGCTCGACGAGGGGGCCGGCGGCGCGGAAGCGATCCTCGCCCGGACTCCCCGCCACCGTGGTGCGCGAAACAAACAGTCCCGCGTCGAGGGCCGGCGGGCCGCCCCGGGTCCCCATCGCGGGCAGCGAGCCCGCCAGGAGGATAACCGCGAACGCAATCTGGATTCCCGCGCGCTTCATGACATCCCGAACTTCCGGATCGGCTCTTCCCGGTCGAAAATCTGGGCAATCAGCGCCGCCCGGATCCACATGCCGTTCCGCATCTGTCGCCAATAGACGGCCCTCGGATCGCGATCAACCTCCACCGCGATCTCGCCGCGCCTCGGGAACGGATGCATCAGCACCGCGTCCGGCTTCATCCGGCTCAAATGCTCCACCCGGAAGCTGTAGCGGTCGATATCGACGGCTTTCTGCCCCGGCTGGTCCCACTCATCCTGGATGCGGGTCATATAGATGGCGTCGGCATCCGGGATGACATCCTCAAACTGGGAGCTGATATCGCAGGGAATGCCCGCGGCCTTGAGCATGTCGAGAATATCGGTTCCGATCTGCAGCCCCGCCGGTGCGACAAACCGCAGCTTGACTCCGTGGTACCCCGTCAGCAGCCAGGCCAGCGATCGGACCGTGCCGCCCCGAAGAAGATCCCCCACGAAGACAATCGTCTTCCCGTCGATTCCGCCCCGGTTTTCAAAGCTGCGCTGCAGGGTGTAGATGTCCAGCAACGCCTGGGTCGGATGCTGGTCCTTGCCCGAGCCGGCATTGATGATGGGCACGGGCCGCTCGGAATGGGCGAACACCCACGCCATGCGCTCAGCCAGTCCGCCATCCTTCTCCCGCATGATCAGCATATCGTAGTAGGAGCTGAAGGTCCGGACTGAGTCCTCCTTCGACTCGCCCTTCACTTCCGACGAGGTGGCCGTATCGCGAACCTCGCCCACCGGCATGCCGAGAATCTGGCAGGCGGCGGTGAAAGACAAAAACGTCCGGCTGCTCGGCTGGGTGAAATAGAGCATGGCCCGCTTGTGCGGAAGCTGCGCCGCCAGGAAGCGCATGCCGTCTTCCGTCTTGGCGATGCGGCGGATGGCGGTGGCAAGCGTTCCGAGTGTTTCAAGCTGGGCCCTGTCGAACTGCTGGGCCACGATCACATTGTACGGGTGATCGTCCCGGTTGAAGTAAACTGATTTTTCCGCCACGCTAAGGGCATGAAACTCGTGCCACGTCAGGGCTGATAGATCCCGGTTCATGTTCCCTCCGCCGCGGTCAGGGTTGCCACCATGACCGCTTTGATTGTATGCATTCGGTTTTCGGCCTGGTCGAACACGCCTGAGAACGGGCCTTCGAAAACGTCGTCCGACACTTCCAGCGCGCCGGAGGCTGCCGTCACGTCGGTTTTATTGTCGTGGTAGGCCGGCAGGCAGTGCAGGAACAGGAGCTGGCCCGACTGGGCCTGGCCGGTCGCCGCCATCATCGCCTTGTTCACCTGGTAAGGCTTCAGCAATTTGACCCGTTCCTCGAACTTGTCCTCCTCGCCCATGGAAACCCAGACGTCGGTATACAGCACATGCGCGCCTTTCACGGCCTTCCCCGGTTCGTGAATGACCTCCACCGAACCGCCCTGCCGCGCCTGGGACCGGGCTTGGGCCACCAACTCGTCATTCGGAGACAGTTCCTGCGGCGTGCAGTTGACGAATTGCATGCCGGTCCGGGCGCACCCGAACATCAGGGAATTGGCCACGTTGTTGCGGCCATCGCCCACATATACAAACTTGAGCCCGTCCAGGCGCCCGAAGCGCTCCTTGACGGTCATGAGGTCGGCGAAGACCTGGGTGGGATGCCATTCGTCGGTCAGGGCGTTCCAGACGGGCACGCCGGAATAGCGGGCCAGCTTTTCCGCGGTCTCCTGCTTGAACCCGCGGAAGGCGATCCCGTCGAAAAACCGGCCCAGCACGCGGGCCGTATCGGCCACGTTCTCCTTGTGGCCGAAATGAATGTCCTGAACACCCAGGTATTCGGCCGTCGCCCCTTCATCTGCCGCGGCCACCAGGAAGGCGCACCGGGTGCGGGTCGAGGCTTTCTCGAAAATCAAGGCGATGTTCTTGCCGTCCAGCAACCGCCCCCGGATGCCCGCCTTCTTCTTCCGCTTCAGCTGGACCGCCAGGTCCAGGATATGGGCGAACTCGGCATCCGAGAAGTCGGCCAGCGTCAGCAGGCTCCGGCCTTTCAAGCAAATGTGTGCGCTCATCAGAAGTCCTTTTTCAGGAATTGATCCAGGCCGATATGGCGTCCAGCGGCATCGGAGTCCCCTCCATGAATGCGCGTACCGGCTTCAGCGCCTTGGTCCGGTAATACTCCGCCAAGTCTGTCCCCTCCGCCCAGGGCACGGGTTGATCCGGCCACTCTCCCCGCTTCAGCATGGCCAGCAGCTCGCCGTAGCTGGCGTCGCCGCTGACCCGGAAAAACCGGACCTTCGCCGCGTTGGCGTACTCGCAATCCTTGCTCGAATCCCCGCAGAACAGGACCGTGCTGTAGCCCATTTCGCGGACCCGGATCAGGAGCTGCCCCTTGTCGGCGCCGCCGGTCCGGTTCGATCCGAAGATGCCCTTGAAAACGCCCAGGTCGAAGCTGTGCCGGGACAGGTCGCCGTCCAGGATGTCCTGGAGAACCCCCGAGGCGATATACAGGTCATGCGACTTCGCCAGCTCCGCCAGGGCCGGCTTCACGCTGGGAAACGGCCTCCAGTAGAGCCGGGCGGCCGTGTCGTTGAGGGCGGAGTACACCTCGTTGTACCTGTTTTTAACAGCTTCATAGGACACCAGGTGCGCGGCGTCGACCTTCAGGTCATTCGGGTCCTCGACGGAAAACGGAATGCCGTTCACCAGCGCGTTGACGATGGCCGAAAGCTGCTGGAAGCGCGGCGACCCCATGTAGTTCATGTAGGCGCGGACCATGAGCGGCAGGTTGCGCTCCAGGTCTCCGGGCTTCACATAGTCGGAAAAGCCGTGCTCGGCGCAGGCGACCGTGGAGGCGTACAGGATGTGAACGCCCTTGTCCCAGCCTCCCCGGATCAGGGTGCCGTCGAAATCAAAGGCGATGGCGGTGGTGCGCATGTGGAATCCTTCCCTTATTCGGGCAAAAGCCATTCGCGGTCGGTTTTCAGGGTCCTCAGGATCGCCCGCTCGCAACCCGGCGTCAGGGGGTAGCGCAGCAGGTTGTGCCAGGTTCCGAAAATGCCCATCTCCACCAGAAGCCGCTTTTCGCCGGCCAGCCAGCAGGTGATTTTCTTGCCACCGTAAACGGCGTACATCATCCGGTTCATTTTCTGCTGGAGCTGGTTCGCCAGGGGGAAATTGCCTTTCCGGAAGGCTTCGACGATGTTCTTGGCAAGGAACCCGTTGAAGACGCCACCGCCCAGCAGCACGCCGTCATACCCGGCCTGGAGGTAGGATACGCAATCAAACTCGAATCCGTTGAGGATGCGCAGGTCCTTGCGCTTCCGGCGAATGGCCACGAACAGCGCGCGGCGCTCCGGATCGCAGCTGCTGTCCTTCAGCATCACCACGTTTTTCTCCTGCATGATCGCCTTCAGCGCCTTGACGGGCACGGGAACGGAGCTGTGTTTGCCGCGATCGTAAATGCCCACGGGAATCGGGCAGGCCCGGATGGCCTCCACATACAGGTCGCGCACGTTCTCGGGCGTGGCGTTCATCATGAAAAAAGGAGGCGCAATCACGGCGGCATCCGCCCCGTCTTCCCGCGCGGCCTTCATGTTGGCCACGATGCGGCAGGCGGAGTTGTCGGTGACCTGCACGGATACCGGCATCCGGCCGCGCGCCGCGGCCACCACCGACCGGACCATCAGCCGGCGCTGGCTGTCCGTCATCCAGGGGCCTTCGCCATTCGTCCCGCCGAGGAACAGGCCTTTGACGCCCAGCCGCAGATGGTGCTCCACCATGCGCTTGACGGACGGCACATCGAGTTCGCCTTCACGCGTAAAAGGCGTCGGCGCCGCCGACCAGACATCGCGCACATCGTTGATATTGAACTTCACTGCCGCGTTCCCTCCTGTTGAATCAAATCCAGAATCTGACGGACCACCTCATCCAGGCTCAGCGGCCCCGTATCGATCACCCGGGCGTCCGCCGGCACGGCCAGCGGCGCTTCCCGCCGCCCCTTGTCCTGGGCATCCCTGCGGGCCAGCGCATCCAGCACGCCCGACAGCCCTCCGCCCGCCCCATCGCCCGCCTGCTCCGCATGCCGGCGCCGGGCCCGCACGTCGGGCGAGGCGTCCAGGTAAAATTTATGCGCCGCTTGAGGGAACACCACCGACCCGATGTCCCGCCCATCCATGACCACGCCGCCCAGCTCAGGGGTCCGGCGCAGGACGCCGTTGACCCACTCCCTGACGGCGGGAATGGACGCCACGGCGCTGACCGAAGCCGCCACGGCGGGGCCCCGGATCTCATCGCCCACGAGCCGCCCCGCCAGCCGGAACCGGATTCGGTCCGGGGAGGCGTCGAGCTCCACAGGCAATTGCCGGATCAGCCCCGCCACCGCCGGGGCATCCGCAGGGCTCGCGCCCGCCTCCAGCACATGCCAGGTCACGGCCCGGTAAAGGGAGCCGGAATCGACATGCCGGTAGCCCAGCGCGACCGCGACCCGCCGGGCCACGGTCGATTTGCCCGAAGCGGAGGGGCCGTCAACGGTGACAACCACGCCGGTCATCGCCGCCCTTTTTTCTTCAGCCCCAGGACCTTGAGCAGCGCCTTGAGGCACAAGGCGTTTTCCGCCGCCGTCCCGATCGTCACACGCACATAGTCGGGCAGCCCGTAGCCGTCCATGGGGCGAACAATCACCTTCTCCAGCTGCAAAGCTTTGAATACCTCGCGACCGCGGCCTGTTTTGATCAGCAGGAAATTGGCCACGCTGGGTACGGTTTCAAGCCCCGCCCGCTTGCATTCCCGCTCGAAATACGACAGCCCCTGCTGCACAAGCCGGCGGGTCTTGTTGACGAACGACTCGTCATCCAGCGCCGCGATGGCGGCCGCCTGGGCCATGGCGTTGACATTGAACGGCTGCCGGACCCGGTGCAATAACGAGATGCAGCCGGGCTCGCCCACGCCATACCCGATCCGGAGGCCGGCCAGGCCGTACGCCTTGGAGAAGGTTCTCAGCAGGATGACCTTGCGGCCTTCGCGCACGTAGCGGAGCGTATCCGGCTGCAGTTCCCGGGGCATCAGCTCGATGTAGGCTTCGTCGAAGACGGTCAGCACGTGCTCCGGGACGCGGTCCATGAACCGGTCGAGTTCGGCCGGATCCACATAAGTGCCCGTCGGATTGTTGGGGTTGGCGATGAAGACCACGCGGGTGTCGGGAGTGATCGCCTTGAGCAGGGCCCTGAGGTCGTGGGTCATGCCCCCCTTCATCGGAACGGCAAGGGTCGACGCATCCTCCGCAGCCGCCACCAGGCGGTAGACGACAAACGCCCGGTCGGCCATGACGATATTCAGCCCCTTGCGCAGGAAAACATGGGCAATCAGCTCGATCAGCTCGTTGCTGCCCGAGCCCAGGATCAGGGTATCCATGTCGACATTGTGCTTTTGCGCCAGGGCTTGGCGCAAGTAGTAGCCGCCCCCGTCCGGATAGCGGTGCATCTGCGAGGCGCAGGCGATCATGGCCTTGATCGCCTTGGGCGAAGGCCCCAGCGGATTTTCATTCGAAGCCAGCTTGGCGATCGATTCGATGTCATCAAAGCCCAGCTCTCGGGCCACCTCTTCGATCGGCTTGCCGGGCTCGTAGACGGAAAGGGTCTTGATCCAGGAATTGGCGGGATAGTTTTGCTTCATCGACCATTACTCCGCGGGTTGTACGGGTTGAGCCGTTTCTGATTCGGCCGAAGCCGCGGGCACTTCCTCCGCCGCCGCGGGCGACTCGTCCACCGCAGGTGCGCTTTCCTCAGCGGCGGGTGCTTCTTCGGCTTCAGTAAAAGGGCGCGAGGCCGCCTCGGCGGCCCGGGCGCGGCGGACGGTATCCAGCCGCGACAATTCATCGAGCTTCGGCAGCTCGGTCACATCCTTGAGCCCGAAATGCTCCAGAAACAGATGCGTGGTGCCGTAGAGAAGCGGACGCCCCGGCAGCT
Organism: uncultured bacterium; assembly: GCA_903828035.1. The sequence continues at coordinate 760 of CAIKKV010000101.1, read as the reverse complement.
CGCTCCGCCCCATGATGCGGACGAGCTGGGCTTCCATGAGAGTCTTCATAATGTGGTCCACGCTGACGCCGCGAACGGCTTCAATGTCGGATTTCGTAATCGGCTGCTTGTAGGCAATGATCGCGAGCGTTTCCAGCGCGGGGCGGGACAACCGCTGGCCACGGCCCAGATCCAGCAGATGGCGCAACCAGGGGCCGGAATCGGAATCCGTCTGGAACAAAAAGCCATCAGGGCCGTCAATGAGCGAGAACCCGCACTTGGCGCCCGCGACATCCCTCGCCAGGGCATCCAGCGCCTCCCGCACATCCTTGTCCTTCAAGGAGGCATACGGGGCAAAGAGGCCGCCGAGGTTTTCAGCCACTTCCTCTATTGTCTTGCGGATCTCGCGGGCCGTCAGCGGTTTTTTCGCGCCAAAGACCAACGAGCCGATAATTTGCTTCAATGCTGGAATAACCGCTGTTTCCGAACCGTCCATAACGTGCCTTTACTTGTCGGTTTCATCCTCATCGTCACTGTCTTCGTCTTCATCCTCATCCTCATCATCGGCCTCATCATCGTCGTCGTCGTCTGCTTCGTCCTCATCAATGTCATCATTCCCGTCGGACTGGGCAGACTCGTCAGACTGGTCAGACTGGTCAGACTGGTCAGACGTGTCGGACTCGTCAGACTGGTCGGACTCGTCAGATGTGTCGGACTCGTCAGACTGGTCGGACGCATCCTCGGCGCTAGGCGCTTCTACCGTCTTCACCTTTTTGCGACG
>CAIKKV010000100.1 GCA_903828035.1 uncultured bacterium | reverse complement strand
CGGCGCCACGCAAAAGGAATCGCCGGTATGCACCCCCATGGCATCCACATTTTCGATAAAACAGACGGTGATCATCTGGCTCTTGGCATCGCGAACCACTTCCAGCTCGAGCTCCTCCCAGCCAAGCACCGATTCCTCAATGAGGATCTGTCCCACCATGCTGGCCGCCAATCCCCGGCTGGCCACAGTTCGCAGCTCCTCGATGTTGTAGACAAGACCGCCGCCAGTTCCTCCCAGCGTGTAGGCAGGGCGCACCACCACGGGATACCCCAGATCGGCTGCCGCTTTCTCCGCCTCCTCCACGCTGAAAGCCGGGGCGCTCCGGGGCATGTCGATGCCCAGCCGTTTCATGGTTTCCTTGAAAATAATGCGATCCTCGCCCTTCTCGATGGCATCGGCCTCCACCCCGATGATCCGCACTCCGTATTTCGCCAACACACCCGCCTTGGCCAACTGGGATGACAGGTTCAATCCCGTCTGCCCGCCGAGATTGGGCAACAGGGCGTCGGGGCGCTCTTTCTCAATGATTTCCGTGATCGCTGAAACTGTAAGTGGCTCTATATAGGTAACATCTGCCGTTCCCGGATCGGTCATAATGGTCGCCGGATTGGAATTCACCAGCACAATTTGATACCCCAGCGATCGGAGCGCTTTGCAGGCTTGCGTCCCTGAATAATCGAATTCGCAGGCTTGTCCGATAATGATGGGACCGGAACCGATAATGAGGACCTTCTTGATGTCGTCGCGTCGTGGCATAAAAGAAACAGGATATGGCCCCCCTGGCCAGGCGTGCGCCACGAGCCCGCCTCAGGCCAAATCCATTTGTCATTTCCACAAACCAGCCATTCCAACCGCCTTATGGCGACGCAAACGGCGTGTCAACGCACACTTTTCGTCCAATAATTTTGGACGCGCCATGGGTAACCTGGCCCGATTGTCGCCTATGCGCGGCCAAAGTCAATCCCGCCCTAAAGAATCCAACCTTCCCTGAATTTAGGCGTCAGGAAGGCGTTCGCCTCGGGGCAGTTGACAAACTTCATGTTCGGGCCGTCCCATTCCAGTTTTCGGCCCTTGAACTGCATGGCGATGATGCCGAGCAAGGCGATTTCAGTCAGCGGTCCTCCATAGCTGAAGCTGGAGTTGGCTTGTCCACCGGCCTTGCAGGCGTCGATCCATTCTCGCTGGTGTCCGGGGGATTTCGGCAGGCGTTTTGGCTGCTGCGAATAGCCCGCCATTTTTTCTTTGGGAAGGATCTGCAAACCGCCGGCGCCATGCGAACCATAAAGGATCTTGCCCTTGTCGCCCACCACCAAAGCCCCGATTTCGGGCAGCTTGCCATTGCCCAATTCCTCGGGCTTCTCCGGCCGTTGGGAGCCATCATACCAAGTCAATTTCACGGGGGGACGGCTGCCTTTCGCCGCAAAATCGTAACGGATGACGGTGCCGGTTGGAAAAGTCGCCGAATGCCTGGCGGGATCGTAGCCCGCGGTCTCGACCGCTTCGATATGCGTCGGCGCACCCAGGTCGAGTGTCCAAAACACCGGATCCACCACGTGGCAGGTCCAATCCCCAATCACTCCCGTGCCAAACGCCGACCAGCATCGCCAGCGGCCAGGGATAAACATGGGATTGTAGTTGCACTGTCTGGCCGGTCCCAGCCACAAATCCCAATCCAGAGTCTCGGGAATGGGATGGATTTTGTCCAGATCGACAATGCGGTGAGGCAGCCCGTAATTGGACTTGCACATGGCATGCACCTCGCGAACGGCGCCGATGGCGCCGTCCTCGATCCACTCCCGAAAAGCCCGGATCGAATCGTAGGAATGGCCCTGGTTGCCCAGCTGGGAAACGACCTTGTATTTGTGGGAGGCGTCCACCAGCGCACGCACTTCGTGTATGGAATGGGCAAGCGGCTTTTCGAAGTAGACATGCTTGCCCCTCTTCATCGCCCACATCGCAATCACGGAGTGCGTGTGATCGGGAGTGCCAATGACCACCGCGTCGATCTCCTTGTCCATCGCATCGAGCATTTTGCGGAAATCACGGTGCTGCTTCGCATCGGGGAACTGGGCGAAACGCTTGGTGGCGTATTGGGAATCCACATCGCACAGGGCGACAATATTCTCGCTGGAACAACCGTTGATGTCGGCCCCGCCCTGCCCGCCGATGCCAATCCCGGCGATGTTGAGCTTGTTGTTGGGCGAAGTGGCGCCACCCAAACCCAGGACATAGCCCGGCACGATGGATACGGAGCCCAAAGCGGCCGATGTGTTTTTCAGAAAGGCGCGTCTGCTCGTCTTGATCATTCTCTTATTCATAGGCGTTTACACCATATTGCCCAAGCCATCAGCCATGTCAACGGTGCCAAATAGGTTGGGCGTCCTCCGCGGGGAAAATGTCATCCCATTGGGCATTCCCCCCCTGGCCAAAGCCAGGCAAGCCGCGATGGACCATGGACCGGACGCAGCCATCCATGCCAGCAAATATTTTTGTGTCGCCACCCGCAGAACCCTGAAGCCCGTTTGCCGCAGAAAACTCGACGACAGGAAATCGTCCCGATACGCGCCTGTCCCTTGGACTCTAAGAGGCCTAATCCGAACAGGTTAGAACGCATGGTCGGGATTCGCCCGGCGGTATCGGGAATTGTGGCCATTGTTGCGGAGGAAAAAGCTCGAAAACATGAAATACCATGAAAAAAGCCTTGTCCGCGCGGGAGGCACGGGTGTATAATAATTGGACAAACAAAATAAATGTTGGATTTTTTGCTCTTATGAACTTGAAAACTCTGCAAACCATGCTGGTGACTGCGATAACATTCGCAGCCTTTGCCCTCACAGCGCACGCCCAGCCATTCGCCCCGTTCCAGACCAAAACGAACGGCGTAGCGTATGTGCCCGGCGAAATATTGGTCAAATTCAAATCAAAGGCGACGGACGCCGAACTGAGGGATGTTGTTCAGCGTTCAAAAATGGGCTCCGCCAAGCACATTCAGACGCAGGCCATGAAAGACAGCGGGGACGAAGGCGTGACTCGCGCCTCCATTGCCGGGGATGTTGATGAGGCAATCGAGGATCTGAAAAATCATCCCGCTGTGGAATATGTTCAGCCTAACTACGTTTATTTTCACCAAGCGCTTCCCAACGATAATTACTTCACGGATGGGACTCTCTGGGGAATGAAGGGGGAAGGATATGGAAGCGATGCGGTCGGTGCGTGGAACAGCGGTATATTTGGATCTTCCACTATTTGTGTCGGTATCATCGATGAGGGCATTTATTTTAGCCATCCAGACCTGCAGCCTAACAAGTGGGTAAATGGGTATGAGATTGCCGGTGATGGCAGAGATAACGACGGAAATGGTTATATTGACGATATTAATGGCTGGAATGCGTATAATAATAATGGCGTTATTTACGCTTCAGGATACGATCAGCATGGCACCCATGTTGCCGGGACTATTGGCGCCGCAGCCTACACTGATACAAGTCCCAATACCGGTGGAGTAGTCGGTGTCAACTGGTACGTGGGCCTCATTTCTGGTAAATTTCTGGGGCCTCAAGGAGGCACCACTTCGGACGCCATTGAAGCCATCGATTACATGACAAAACTCCAGACTACTGGCAAAGCTAAAATCGTTGCTTTAAACAATTCCTGGGGTGGCGGCGCCTACGATACCGCAT
>CAIKKV010000099.1 GCA_903828035.1 uncultured bacterium | reverse complement strand
GGCTCCGGCGCGGGGGCAACGGGCTCCGGCGCGGGAGCAACCGAAACCGGTTCAGTCGGCGGGGCGGCGGGGGCGGGTGTTACCGGGGGGAAAGCGGCGGGCTGTCCCTCTTTTTGCAATCCTCCAGGAACCCCTGTTTTCTTGGCGCACTTGGGGCACTGGATGGTCTTGCCGGCAAAGGATTTCAGCACCTTCAACGCGGCGGCGCAGTTTCCGCAGGCGAAAGACACATAGATTCCGTCCGCGGTCGCAGGCTTGGGCTCCGCCGAAGCCGCCGTCTTGGCCGCGGCAGGCGCCGGCTTGGCCGCGGCAGGCGCAGGCTTGGCCGCCGGAGGCGCAGCCTTGGCGGCCGGGGCCGTGCCGGCGGGCGCCGCGGGAACAGCCGTTTTCTTCAAGCACTTCGGGCACTGAATCGTCTTGCCGCCGAAAGCCTGCAAAACCTTCAACCCGGCTCCGCAATTCGCGCAGGTAAATTCGATGTTCATCTCATCGTCCTTTCTTTTCCCCGACAAGCGTAATCTCCGCCCCCGCATTGCTAAGAGCCTTCAGCACCAGGCCGAACTCTTTCTGCTTCTGCATGCGATCCACCTTCAGCATCACCTGTTTGTCGGTCTTGTCGCGCAGTAACGCCGACATCTCCGGCTCCAAGGCGTCCAGCGCATATTCCTGGCCCTGAAGCCAGATCTTACCGTCCGTGTCGATGATCACGCTGACCGGGGGATTCTTGACCTTGTCAATGTCCGGCGAGGTCGCCTGCTTGACCTTGATGTTGGCCTCCTTCATGAACACGGATGCCACCATGAAAAAAATGATCAGAAGGAAGGCGATGTCGCCAAAGGAGGCGGTCGGCACAAAAATCATCCGGCGGCGGGGGCGGGCGACCTTCATGAGGTTCCTCCCGCGGCAGGCGGAGGGGCATTCGTGCCGGCGGAGGCCTCCGCGGCTTCGGATTCCCTTTTCTTCGCTTCCTCGGTGGGCTCGGCGATGGCCAGGATGCCCCCCAGCTTCGAAATGGCGGTCACCACCTCGAAATATCGCTCGTACGTGACCTCGGGGGCGCTTTCAAGCACGATAAAGCGGGCCTCCTCCTTCTTCTCGATCAACTTCATGTCCGCCAGCCTCTCGCGGAGTTGATCGATCGTGACGTCCTTGTCCTGGAACTGCATCGAATCGGCCGACAGGACCACGGTGGGGTAATCCCCCTCCGACTTCTTGGCCGGATCCTGGGTGCTGGACGGAATGATGACCGATAAGCCCATCGTGCGCACAAAGCTGGTCGTGAGTACAAAAAAGATAATGAGCAAAAAGGCGATATCCGAAAAGGAGGTGACGTCGATATCGCCGGAGGCTCTCGGTTTACGGGCGATTTTCATTCGGTGTCGAAAGCCCTAAACCTGTTCGCGCAGGTGAATGAATGACACCAATTCGTTGGCCGATTCCTCGATCCGGATCGTGATCGACTCCAGTTTGGTCGAGAAATAATTGTAGAGGATCACGGCCGGCACGGCGATCACAAGGCCGGCGGCCGTCGTGATCAACGCCTCGGCGATGCCGCCGGCGACCACGCTTCCCTGAAGGGCGCCGGCCGAAGACATGGCGGAAAAGGCCCGGATCATGCCCGTCACGGTGCCGGTCATGCCCAGCAGCGGGGCCGAGCTGCCGACCAGCAGGAGCAGGCTGATCCGCTTGTCGAGCGCCGAGATCACATGGGGCGCATAGTCGCCCATGCTTTTCGAAACGCTGTCTTCGATCTCGCCTTTGGCGCGCTGCAGGGTTACGAGTTTCTTATACCGGGTCAGCCCGACAAGCAACACGGCGGCCACCGGCCCGCGCGTCTCTTCGCACAACCGGATCGCATCCTCCACCTTTCCGGAGGCGAGCAGCTGGAAGACCATCCGACGCATGGCCGAGGTGTCCTTCGACGCCAGCTGGAACACATGCCAGCGCTCAAGGGCCACGGCCAAACCCACTATCGAGAGTGCCAGCAGGGGCCACATCATCGATCCGCCATCCAACATCCACTTCAACATGGCTCATCTCCCTCGCGTCGATTACTTGTTTACCAATTCCAAAACCTTTTGCGCCTTGGCGGCCGCGGCGCTGTTCGGATAATCGCGGGTCACCTGCGACAGCTTCTCGCGGGCTTCATCCTGACGCCCCACCCGCACCAGGACCACGCCCCACTTCAGGAGCATTTCATCCAGGAACGGCGCATCGGGATAATCCTGAACAACGTTCTGGATCATCTCCAGGCAGCGGGGATAATCGCGCGCATCGAGATGGAAATCAATCACCTTCCCCAGCGCCTCGCCGGCAAAGGGCGAATCGGGATACAGCTCGGCGCAGGTCTTGTACGCGCCGATCGCCTGCCCCATGGCCTTGAGCCGTTCCTCCTTGCTGAGCTTGGAGTTAATCCCCTTCTCCAGCGTCGTGGCGATCAGGTACTGGGCCTCGGCTTTCATCTCGGGTCCCACCTTGAGGCCCAGGATGCCGTTCAGGATGCTCGTCGCCTCGCGAATGCGGCCGGCTTCCAGATTGGCGCGCGCAATCTGCATCATGGCCACATCGGTCAGCTGCGAAGAGGGGAACATCGACATCAGCTGCCGGCAGGTCGCGATGGCGCCGGGCAGGTCGTCCTTGGCGATCTGCAGCTCCCACTTGATCCGGTAGGCTTCCTCGACCAGATCCTGGGCCAGGGCCATGCGGGTGGAACGGCGAATGACATCGTCCACCTTCTCCAGGCCGGTGTCCGCTTTTTCCTTGGACCGGCTGGTCAGCCCCACATCCCTGAAAATGCCGGCCAGACGCAGGTAGAACCTGGCTTCGGTGATGTTCTTGCGGGCGCGCAGGTTCTCGGTGGACACTTCGCGCTGGGCCACCCAGACATCGGGAATTTCACCGGTCAGGAAGTCGGCCTTCGCCACAACCTTGCGCGGTTCCTTCACGCTGGCGATGTGCTCCTTGTCCATGTACTCGAGAAAGACGACATCCTTTTCCGCGGCATTCAACACCCCGTCCGTCATGCTGACGGCCGCGCCTTCGGCCAGCGGCTGGATGCTCAAGGTGCCCGTGAACAGGCCCGAATGCTCCTTCGTCTCCTGAAGGGGCAGGTCGATGGAATCGCGGTCCTGGAACGCCTGCGTCTCGTCATTGGTGACGGTCACGCCCTCCTCCACCGGCAACTTGTACCGGGACGTCAGCTTGACTTTAACCGCATCGCGGCCATTCGTGGTGTCCTGGTCATAATCCTTCACCCGGACAAACGTGGGTTGACCCGAAAAGACGCCATGCACATATTCCCGGAAAGCGCCATCGGTGAAGCCCGCCACGGCGGTCGAAACCACGCGGGATTTGCCAATCCGCGCGACCTTGGTGGCGCCATCCTGGGTATTGGCGTCGACGTATTCGGCGGTGACGGTGTCAAACCCTTTCACCTCCAACACGCCGTTGGTGAGCTGCGGCGTGCCGAGCGCCATCTTGACGCTGCCGAGATAGTACTCGCCTTCCACATCAAACACGGCCATGTCCAGGAACTCCTGATCGCCGGCCCCCGTGGTCAGGCTGACCTTCAGGCTGCCCCCCGCCGTCTTGAGGACGCGCAGGTCCTTGTCTTCCACCTTGACGAAGAAGCGCTGCCCGGATTCAACAAGGCTCTCGTCTTTGGTGTTGGGCGCCACGCTGGTGCCCACCATCTTCAAGGCCTCCACCACCTTGCGCCAGCGCTTGAGCTGGAAATGGCACATGCCGATGTAGTAGTAGGACTCATTGGCGAAGACGCTCCACGGATACTCTTCCGTCACGCGGCGAAGCGTCGAAAGGGAGCGCGGATAATCGGCCATCCCGTAATAGCAGATGCCAATGCGGTAAATGGCTTCGGCTTTTTCCTCGGGAGAGGCGTCCGTCGCCTCCGTCACCGGCGTCAAATTCTTGATGCCCAGGGCATAGTCGCCCTTGGTCGAATAATACTTGCCCAGGGCCAGCCAGGCCTGGAAACGAACCGCCGACTTCGGAAACGTGGTCGGCAAGGATGTCAGCACCTTGGTGCCGCGGTCCTCCTGGCGGTCCTCGATCAGGGTCAGCCCCTGGCGCAACAAGCGCAGGGCCTGGTGATCCGCCCCGCCGGAACTGGAATCCGCGTCATCCGCACCGGCTGGCGCAGGGGTTGCCGGAGCCGCCGGAGCCTTCTGGGCCATGCTCGCCTGACCACCCAGGCAGAGGCAGAAACCCGCCACCAGCAATCGCAAAAGAAAGCGCTTATTCATGAATCCTGTCACTCCTGTTACTCATCATCCACGACTCCGCCGCCGGTCGCCACGCCATACCGCTCCAGCATCTGGTGCGCCTGTGACGCCGCCTGCGCTTTCGGGTATTTCTTCAAAACCGCCCGGTACGCCGCCACGGCCTTCGCCTTGTCTCCCGCGCGATCCCAAATCTCCGCTTTCCGTATCGCCGCCTGGGGCGCCTCCCGCTCAAAGAAGTTCTCGATCTCGGACAACGTGTTTACGGCATTCTCCGGCTTCCGCCACTTTTCATAGCAGTCCGCGGTAGCCCAGATCGAGCCCGGCGGATCGTTGATCATCGCATACAACTTGATGGCCTCTTCGTACTTCGCGAGACGGTCCTTGTAAATCTGGGCGCGAAGCTTCAGCGCGCGCATGGAGTACCCCTTGTCGTCCAGCTTCTCCAACTCCTCGCACTTGGCCGCCTGCGGCCCATACTGCTCGCGGGCGCCCAGCACCTCGATCTCCTTCCACATCGCCAGGGGCGGAGTCTCGATGCGGCGGATCAAATCCATGGCCCGTTCGTATTGCCGGGCGTTACGCATCCGGTCCGACAGGCCGGCCAGCCCCTCATCCTTCTCCGGATTCATCATCTTCACGTACAAGTCACGGCACCGGGCAATCATGGAAACAAACACGACTTCCGAGTCGGACCCCGCCGCCATCCGCGCTCCAAACGAGTTCAGCACGGCGAAGGCCACCGCCATCTGCCCCCTCACATCCAGCTTGTTCGCCTGGAGGGTCAGCGATTCCCCGAACCCCTTCCACTCGCCGGAAACCTTTAGCCCCGCATTGTCCGCCTCCGACAACCGGCTGGACAGAAGCCCGGCGGAGGCGGCCATGGAGGAAGCGTCGGAACGGGACTTGAAGTACGCCAGCGCCTCGCTCGCCGTTGCCGCCCATTCGGGCCGGAAATTGGCTTTGACCTCCACGGCCATCAAACGGCCAAACCAGTCAACTTCGCGTCCCTCGGCCGCGTAATCGGCCTTCCGACTGCGCAGCCATTCATACATCGATTTCCGGGCCTTCTCCGGCATCTCGGCAAAGACGGTCAGCCCGCGCTCGACGGCGAAGTTCAGGTTATCCGCCTTCTTCTTTCCCTCCAGCGGATACTGGGTCAGCAGGTCGTCAATCTCGCCGAAACGGCCTTCACGGCAGAACAGATCGACCAGCTTCATCCGGGCGTTCACAGCCGTGGTGTCGGGCCGCCCATAGAAGGAGTCCTGGAACGCGCCGATGACCCGCCGCCAGCAGCGCTCGGCCTTTTTCGAATCGCCCGCGCCCAGGTATCGGTCGGCCAGCTTGCTGAGGGCCAGATCCGACAGGGGGTTCACCAGGTTCGCGTCCTTGTCGGTCATCTCCTGGAACACGGCAAACCCCTGCTCCTGGTTCCCGTTCTGGATCAGGGCCATGCCCTTGAGGAAACCGGCCGGCACGGCCGCGTCAGGAACATCGGCAAAGAAGTCCAGGACCTCGCTGTACCGCTCGATGGCCTTGTTCCTGAACTTGCCGAGCTGGTAGCTGTAGC
>CAIKKV010000098.1 GCA_903828035.1 uncultured bacterium | reverse complement strand
GTCAGAATAGTTCGCTGTATTACAACACGAGCCTTTGGCCCCAGGGAATCTTCATCGGCGTCTGGCTTCTTTACAAAGGCATTCAAAAACAAAAAGCTGGCATGGCGCTTGCCGCCTCGCCATGCCTTTTCTCCATCGTTATCTGGGGAACCCCGTGTTGAGCGGACTCGCCCGCGTCTTCTTCAAGAGCAAGGTCGGCGATTTTCACTGCGGGCTGCGCGGCTTTCGGCGGCAATCCATCCTCGACTTGAATTTACAAACGACAGGCATGGAATTTGCCAGCGAAATGGTTGTCAAAGCCGCCATGCGCGGATTGAAGGTCGTGGAAGTTCCCACTGTCCTGCGTCCCGACGGACGCAGCCGTCTCCCACACCTGCGAACCTGGTCTGATGGCTGGCGGCACCTCAAATTCCTTTTGCTCTACAGCCCCAAGTGGCTTTTCTTTTACCCCGGCATTGCCCTAACCCTGTTTGGTCTGCTAGTTTCCATTCCCCTGGTCTTTGCGCCCGTACACCTCGGCAGAATTAGACTCGACATCAATACATTGATGTATGCCTCCCTGCTTGTCATCAGTGGAGTGCAATCGGTCTTGTTTTCGATGTTCACCTATGTTTTCGGCGTGAACTCGAACCTGTTGCCCCATGATGAAACCACCGACCGCCTTTTGAGCCGTGTAGGACTCGAAAAAGGGCTTGCTCTGAGCATGGGGATGATTTTTCTCGGTTTCGCCAGTTCGCTGGGCGCGGTAATTTATTGGGGCGAGAATCGTTTCGGTGACATAGACCCGACGCGCTCGATGCGGCTGGTCATCCCCGGCGCCATGTTGTTTACCCTGGGATTCGAAATCTTCTTCGCCAGTTTCTTCATCAGCATTCTCAATACCAGGTTGAAACAGGGAAATGAGAAGTAATGCGTAATCGGAGCCTGCCCATGATGCCAACGCATAAATTCCTGCCCCGCCTGGGGGATATTTTTTTCATCGCGCTGTTTATCGCCGTCCTGCTACTTGGCAGGCGGATGACCAACCTCGACGGCGACCTGCCGCGTCACCTGTTATTCGGAAAATTGATCCTGGTGGAACACGTCATCCCCGCCACCGAGCCGTTAATTTATCCCTACGAAAACCGTGACTACGTCTCACATGAATGGCTCTCGCAGGTAATTTTTTGGGCAGTGTATTCGGTGGCGGGATTGCCCGGACTTGCCCTGCTCGCCGCCATTTTACTGGCTTCCACGTTTTTCCTCATTTACAACGACCTCTCCAAACGGTTGTCTCTCCGTTTGCCTGTTTTGTTCCTGGTGGCTTGGGGAGCCTTCGCCGCCTCGTTGAATTGGGCGATCCGCCCGCATTTATTCTCGATGCTCCTGCTGGCGCTTTGGCTCACCTGGGCAGACCGGTTGCGGCGCGGCGAGGAAATTTCCATCTGGCGCTTTCCCGCCCTCATGGTTTTGTGGAGCAACCTACACGGCGTTTTCATCGCCGGGGTGCTGGTTCTCTTTGCCTTCGCCGTTGGCTGGACAGTGGATTATTTTTTTTTCAAAAACCTTCTTCAACCACAAAGAAACACGAAGGAAAAAACAATCTTTGTGCCCCTTCGTGACCCTTCGTGGTTAATTGGCAAACGCCTCTGGCTGGCGCTGATTTTCTCCATCACCGCCAGTATTCTCAACCCTGGCGGCGCAGGGTCGTGGTTCAGCATTTTGGGGTTCGTCAATAATCAATATCTTATGTCGCGCATGGCTGAAGCCAACCCGCCTAACTTTCAACTACCCGAATTGCGAACCTTCTTCCTCTTGCTGGTCTTTTCAGTTTTCCTGCTGGCGGTCAAGCCCAAATCCCTCTCCAGCGGACAGGGATTTCTACTGGCAGGATTCAGCGCCATGAGCCTGATGGCGTTCCGCAATGTCCATCTCTATGGAGTGGTCGCGCCCTTCGTTTTGGCAGAAACACTGACCGACTTGAGAAACGCTCCCCTTCTCGGCAGGCTGGAGGCGACCATGGCACATGTCGAGGGGAAAATCACGGGCAAGGCATATCCCATCCTCACAGCGCTCATCCTCGGCGGGCTGGTAGTGATGTCGCCAATTTCAAAAGTGCTGTACGTCTTCGAGCAGGAAACCTTCCCGGTAAACGCGGTTCGTTGGTTGGAATCCAACCCGCAGAGCGGACGCATGTTCAACGACCTAAACTGGGGTGGCTACCTCGCTCTCAATCTCCATCCGCAAAAGACCTTCGTGGACAGCGTCGCCGACGTGACAGGCGAAGTGACAATGGAGTACGAAACCGTCATCACGATGGCGGCAGGCTGGGAAAAGGTATTGGAAAAATACAGGGTAGGCTGGGTCATCCTCCCCTCCGATTCAACGCTGGCGCGGCAGTTGGCATCGCAGGGATGGGAGGACCTCTACCACGACCCCACCACAGCCATCTTGAAAAAATGACCTTCACTCGCCGCAGGCGAACACGATGTAATGCAAATTGGCATACAGCGGAGCGCGCCGAGTCGTGAGAGCGTTCAGGGTCTTCCAGGCTGGGTCGGTATCGTCGAAGATGAGGACGTTCACCCCGTGCCAGGCGCAGACTTCGTCCATCGTTTGCCAGTCAGTCAGCTTGCCCGAAAAGAGCGGTATCAGTCCAGAGGCCAGGGATTGGTAGTCGGCGTGGATATCCGTTTCGTAGGGTGTGCGGTTCGAAACCACCATCTGGCGGGATCCATACAACCCGCTTGGACGGTCCACATAATCGGCGGGGTTGGTTTGGATGATTGCTGCTTCAGGGGTATGGTCGCGAATAAACTCATACGCGAGGCGGGCAGAATAATATCTACGGCTTTCTTCGACGCTCGTCATCCTGACCCAGGCCGTCCGCAACAGAGCGGCATCCATGACCGAGGTAAACGCCCCAAGGACTGCAAAGGAAAGCAGGATGCGGCGGGTGGAAGACGGCAAGTCAGGAGCGCTCAACCAGACATCCACGCCCCATACCAACAGGACGAATTGCCCGACCAACCAGGAACGCCAACCAAGGTCGTTACTGCCAAGCGTGGAACGCAGGAAGGAGCCGATAAGTAAAGTCACCGCCAGCAGGAGGGCTTCCGCTAGATAAAACGGGTTGGAGAAAACAGCTTTTGCGTTGCGCGACGACAGCCATAGCATCCCTGCCAGAAAAAAGAAGCCAAGTTCAAACAGTAATATTCTGGCATCAGTGGAAAACACAG
>CAIKKV010000097.1 GCA_903828035.1 uncultured bacterium | reverse complement strand
GCTGATCCCCAGCACCACCTGGCGAAGCCGGGTGGGCCCGGCCTCCGCCGTGTAGAAGGGCGGCACCACGCCCGCCTGGACTCCCCGCTCCAGCAGGATCAGCGCCGCCAGCACGCCTCCGTAAACGGCCAGCAGGATCCAGGTGTTGCTGGCCCGGCGGGGCTCCTCCTTGATCCGGCGAAAACACACGACGGCGGTGGACAGGAAGCAGGCGCCGGCAAAACAAGCCCCCTGATTGTGCACCGTGATCGCCAAGTTCATATCCGGCAGGATCAGGCCGGACAGGAGGCTCGCCGCGCCAAACGCCAGCGCGCCGCTCCCGACAAGCAGGACCCCCGGCGATCCGGAATGCCAATAGTCCCGCGCCGCCAAGCCCGCGATCAGCAGGAGGACAGACCCGGAAAACAGGGCGTTCAGGGCAGCCAGCAGGACGTGATTTTCAAAGGAGGGCTTCTGGATGGATTGGAAACAAAGAGCCGCCATCACCAGGATAAGCGGAATGGGGAACCAGGCCAGGCTCCCGGCCAAGCGGGCCCGGGCGCTATTCGATTCTGAAGCTGAACCCATCACGATACATTCCCTCCCCCGCAGGACTCATGCGCGACTACAGGAGAAAGGATACGCCGGGACCGGAAGGGCCGCATCAGGGATTCCCTGATATCAGGGCTCTGTTTCCCCCAGTCAGCCCGCCGCGCCGACCCGGCTGCCGGAGGCCCGGAAGGACCGGCTCTTCTCCCGGCTCCGCGACAGGATCAGTTCGTCCAGGCTGAGGTCGGGCCGCTGCCACGACGGGGCCTGCAGGCCGCGGAGGCCGCTCCGGGGAAGACGCTCAAGCTCGGGGCTCTCGCGGAGGATGCGCATGGTTCGCCAGGACTTGGACATGACTATTCCCTTTATCTGCTCAGGGCCAACTGCTCTTCGGCGACGGCGCCCGCGCCCCGGTAGGCGGCGGCGAACACGGGCGCAAACTCCTCGAAGCGGGTGGCGGCCGTGTTCCGGGTTGTGCGCACCAGCCCTGATGTGATGCGCCCGTCGTTCAATGCCTGATACATCTCGCAGATCCGTTTGGCGACATCGCGGGAGATGCCCTTGGCGATCATGGCCTGCTCCGTTTCATCGCTTGAAAACTCCACGTATTTCAGCCCGGGCAGCCCGATCGCGCGCCCCAGCAGCCGGGTCATCTGCCTCATCGTCAGGTCCCGGGGCCCCAGTAGCTCCCGGACGGCGATTTCCTTGAAATCCAGCGCCTTGAGGCTCCGGGCCACCGCCTCGGCCACATCGCCGGCCGCTACCACCGGCAGCCGCAAATCGGCGCGGACCGGGGAGCCGTTCACGCCATTGGCCTTGATGAGGTCGATGTTCTCGAGCAGGTTTTCCATGAAGTAGCCGGCGCGCACATGCAGCACATTCAGGCCCGGCAGGGCGTTCAGCCGCTCCTCGTGTTCATGCAACCCCGCGACGGGCCCCGTTCCATCGGGCCACTGGGCCCCCAGGCAGCTGAGATTCACCACGTGGGTCACGCCGGCCGCCGCCACGGCGGCCGCGATCGACGCGCCCGCCACGGTCTGGAACAGGCGCAGGTCCCGGGCGTACGGATGCGGGGGAATCAGGGAGAACACCGTCCTGGCGCCGATGCACGCGCGCAGGGTGAAGTCGGCATCCTCCAGGGAGCCCACCAGGGGAATGGCCCCTTTCCTCACGAGCGGCGCCAGCGTCTTCGGGTTGCGCCCGACCACGCCGACCGATTCGCCCCACTCGAGCAGCCTCAGAGCGACCTGGCGGCCGACATGGCCGGTGGCTCCCAGAACAACATGCATGCTCCGCTCCTTTCGTCTCAGGGCGAACCTTAAGCCGGAAGGGGGGAAGGGACCAATCAGGAGAACCCTCAATTGGGCTGTCCAATATCCTGAAAAAAAATGCCGCCCTTTCGGACGGCGCCTGGTCAAGCTCCAGCCTCTGGCCCGGGTGACTTGTAAGTCCCGTGCGACGGGATCCCGAACTCGGCATGCATGGCGTTATGCTCCAGCACATCGACTTTCCCGTACAGGTCCGTGATCAGGAAGCAGGTGCCGATGACATAGAGCACAAGGGCCGCTATCAGCGCGTTTCGCAATCCCGGTTTAAGGCTGTCCACGACGGCCTCCTTTCACAGGATGGATTCGGCAATGCCGCGCGCCAGCCGGACCCAGTTCCGGATGCGCTCGGGATCGCCTTCCACCGTTTCCACATCTTTAAGAGTAAGGTCCACATGGCACCCCCGGCAAGCGGAAAGGTCGCGCTCCAGGATCCGGCGGATGCGGGCCTCGTCGTACCCATACCCGACCATGTCCGTGGGGCTCGGGCGGTAGCTGATCACATAATCCTTCCCGATCTGCTCCGCGCAGCGCGCGCAGTCGGCGAACGGCGACACCGCGATCCGGCGCAGGTTGGGAATATGCCGGAGCATCGGGATCTTGTTCGTCAGGTCTTCGCAGCAGCCATACGCCGTGAGCCCGAACCGGGAAAGGATCGGCAGCTGGTAGCGAAGCAGGAACTCCTCGTGCATCGCCGGCGAGACGGCCGTGAACTCCTGCGCCGCCATGAAGCCCCAGAGCTGCGTGCGGGCGATGCCCAGGCGATTGGGCGCCGGATCGGGCAGCTCCTCGGCGTAGGGCATCGATTGGTTCTGGTGGTCGCACAGGCCCCAGTCGCCGGCGACTTCCGCCTCGGCCTGGGCCTTCAGCACGCCGTTGGACATGAAGCCGACCAGGCGGTGCAGCCAGTCGGGATTGTCCATCATGTCGACCATGAGGTTCTCGATGCCGCGCATGTAGCCCAGGTCGGTGGACAGATCGGCCGTCCACATGGTGTAGGCGGGCCCGCGGTCCACGTTCACGGTGACCAGGTCCCCCACCGCCTCCTCCAGCCGGGTGGTCGCCTCGATGGTCTTCTCCTCGTCAATGCCGTGCCAGGGCATGCGCAGCCGGTGCAGGTCCTCGAGGTGCTTGATGGGATAGTCGATCTTGAAGGAGCCCCGGGCCTCGTCTGAATAATGGCGATCCGCCTGGAGCCCCCACCCATGGCAGGTGCGGGCTGCGGAGACCGTCAGCCAGGGCTCAAAGATGGAGTCGTCCTTCAGCGAATGCCAGAAGAGCTTCAGGCGCAAGTCATTTTCGTAGTGACGGAAAAAGGGATCCTCGCAATAGCACGTGGAATCCGCCATTTCCGACCAGGCGACCGCGCGGACATAGATGAGCGGACGGGTGGCCTTGAGGCTGTTATGCCGCCGCCAGAGGGTCCGGCGCTCGTCCTGCTCCGGCTCGCGGCAGATCGCCATATACCGCTTCACCAACTCGCGCAGAATCGTCACATCCCGGGAATCCGCCATGCCATCCTCCCTCATCTGGAACTTTTTCAAATCATACACTTTTCCCTCATTCCGTAAAAGCATTCTTTTTCG
>CAIKKV010000096.1 GCA_903828035.1 uncultured bacterium | reverse complement strand
GGCCGGCCGCGGCGCGGGGGTTGCGGGGGCGGAGCCACCGCGAGAAGGGGGTGTGCGGCGGATCGCCCACGTGCGGCTTCGCCACGTGGGAAGCCGACGCCAGGGGGAAAGCGTTCCCCACCAGACGCTACTGTCCTGAAGGCTTCTGTGTCAGCCGGTCAAACATCGCGCGCACGGTCTTATCGATGGCGGCGCCCTCAATCATGGTTCCGGAAGACGCACCTTCCAGAATGAGCTGGCACACCGTTTTGAGGCCCATTTCGATAGCTTGATAATGCGCGAACTCCATGACGGACGGATTGTCGGGGAACGAAAGAATCTCAATCGCGACTCCATTCGGAGGGGAATCAGCGATCTTGAGATGAAGCGTAATCATATCGAGGACTCCTTTGACTGAACGGTGATCAGTGCGAGGGCATCGGCCGTGGAAAGGGTGACGGACAAGGCGGGGAATCGGCGCTGCATCTCTTCCCGGATGGCCCGCTTGCGGGCCTGCTTGTCCTTGGGCAGCGTGCCGAGCCGCTTCATCCAGACGCCGGGGGCGACCGACACGAAGGGCACGGCGAGCGCATACAGCGCCGCCTCGACGTGCCCGCAGTGGCGGGCGAACTTCGTTGCGCTGTTCGGGTGGTCCCCCGGCATCCAGTAGCCGACCTTCTCGATGATGGCCTCGACGCCGGGCAATCCGGCGGCGAGGGACCGCAGAAAGTCGACCTGGGCGGTCATGCCCTCGGGCATGGGTTCGGCATGGACGATGCCCTCGGCGTCGCGCCAGGCGATGCCGCCAGAGGCGCCGGGGTCGATGGCGATGAGGGGTTTCATCAGGCGGCCCTCCCAGGCCCGATGTCACGCAAAGTTGGGTCGTTTTGAGGGGGGCCGCTATCCTCTATCACGTTTTGTGGAACGGCCAAAACACCCCCCGGAATCATTGGGGTTTCCGGGTGGTTTTCTGAAACTTTGCGTGACAGCGTGCCCTCATCTGAGCGGTGGCGGTGCTGCCTCGTCCGATTGGCTGCCAGGCGGCTGGCGGCTGCGCACCTCGGGCACCGCTGTTTCCCCTTCTGCATGGCCCCGCCACAGGCGGGGCATGGGCGCGCGGCGACCGCCTTCTGGTTGGTCACCTCCCGGTACTCGGCCACGGCCGCCTGAAGGCTGGCCGCACGACGGGGCTCGGTGACCCAGTCAGCCATGGGCGCGACGCAGGTCTCGAAGTAGGTGCAGCGCTTTCGCTCGGCGATCAGGCACCGGGGCCGCGGGGTGGCCGGCGGCATGGATAGATCCCGGTTGATCATGATGCCGCGGCAGGAGCCGTCGGGTTCAAGGTTGGCACATTCGGCGGAGACGAACTGGAGCGGGGTCATGGCGTTCCTTTCGGGCTGGTTTGCATGTTTGTTTGCATCGCGCCTGCTTGCACCGGGGAGCCCCCCTTTAGGGGGCCCCCGTGCAAACAGGAAATCGGGGTCCGTTTGCAGTGTTTGCACGGGCGCTGTGCAAACTGGTCAGGGGGTGGCGGCATGGTCTTCATCTCCGGCGTCGGCGACGGAAGGGCGGGGAGAGAGGGTGGCGGTCGAGCGGAGGAGGACGGCGTTCTTGGGACCCTTGCGAACCTCCTCGACGGCACCGGCCGTGATGGCCTTCTGGACGAGATTGTAGGCAGCGCGCTGCTTTAGGCCGGTGGCGATCTCGATCTTGGTGACGAGGGCCGTCTGCCAGAGTTCCTTGCCGGCGAGCGCATCCACCACATCCTGGACGCTGGGCTTGCCGCGTCCGACGATGGCCTCGATGTCCGCCGGCGTGGCTTCTCGCCAGCAGATGACGCCGGGCTCCCGGTGGTAGGCGATATGGCGGGCCGTGGTCGGGCGGTCCTGTGCGTCCTTCCACCGCGCGCGGCGCCCGCGCTTGGCCAGCAGGAGCTGGAAAACGCAGTCGGAGCCGATAGAGCGCAGCGCGATGACGGCCCGGGCCCAGTTGGCAAACTCCGCGGACCCCGCCCCGAGGTACGCGAAGTCACCGGCCTGCCACGTGCCCTTCTGCTCGCCCTGGGGCGGCTTGTTCGAATGGTGGACCAGCAGAAAGCCGATGTTGTGCTTGTGGATGACCGGATTGATCATGTTGCGCAGGAAGGGAGACACGTCGCGCTGGGAGCTGGCGTCCCCGCCGAGATAGGCGAAGGCGGGGTCGGCGATGACCAGGTCGCGCGGGTCGTGCGCGAGGAGCTGGTCAAGCAGCGTGGCAAATCCCTCCCGGGTCTTGGTGTCCTCGGACACGACGGTAATGTTGGCCAGCGCGACGGCCCGCTCCTGGGGCGTGAGCTCGAGGCCGGCCAGTACACCGTCCCGCATTTCGGCGATGTCGCCCTCGTCGTTCTCGGCCTGAATGATCAGGACCTTGAGGGGCCGGGCAGGCTGCAAGCCGAAGCAGGGCTTCCCTGCGGCCCAGCAGATGGCGGCCTGCATCGACAGGCTGGACTTGCCGACGCCGGTAGGGCCGACCAGCAGGGCCGCGCCGCCCCGGCAGAGGAAGCGGAACTTGATCAGTTCATTCGGGTCGTGGCCTTCCGGATGGCGGGTCAGGTTTCCCAGCGGCTTCACGTCGGGCAGCCGGACCAGCGCCCCGCGCTCCTCGGCGGCCTTGGCGAACTCGGGGTCGGTCTGGAGCAGGCGCTCCAGGATCTCGCGCGGCGGCGTGCCATCTCGGTTGAACTGGATCATCAGAATACCTCCGCAATCAGGTCTGGGTGGGCATACACGATCGGTTGAGGCCGGAGGGCGGCGCCATCGGCGTACCGGGTGCCGCCGGGCATGCGGACCCACTGGCAGCGGACCCACGTATGCGGGTCCGCGCCCAGGTGGACGGCGTACTCCATGAACAGGCGCAAGGTCGGTTCAGGGACGCTCGCGGCCCAGAACCAGCCGTGGAGCGACTTCCCGCCCGAGTCCACGGCGAGGGCCAGCGGGAGGAAGCCTGAAAGATGGGTCAGGATCTTGGCCTGTTCCTCCTTGGCGGCCACGTCGCCCTCGACCACGAGGTAGCGGCGTGGACCGGTGTTCTCGAGGCAGCGGAACGACTGCCCGCCCTCCTGGTTGGCGGCGGTCCGGCCGGACATGGGCGACGGCACGACGTACTGGTAGCGGTCGGCGTTGACGGCCAGCTCCTGCAGGGTGGCCGTGCCGCCCTCGGACTGTGCATAGCCCGCGCAGACCAGCTCGTCGTAGTCGAAGAGCGCCGGCAACACCCGCTGGGCGGTCAGGTCCAGCGGGGCGAGGCCGAAGGACGGCGCGGTGCCGGCCAGCACGCGGGCGATGGCCTCTTGCGAGGGTTCCGGCCAGGGAATGGACGCGGTGACGCGGGCCTCCTCGTGCGTGATGCTGTAAGCCTTGCGGACTGACTTGCGGACTTCTACGTCGGGGACGGATCGGTCACCCCACGCGTCCGCGCAGGCCCGCAGGAGGCGGTAGCATGCCTCCTCGGTGTGGTAGTGCCGAAAGTGCAGGGCGAAGCGGAACAGCCAATGGTGGCCGCGCCCCCGGGGCGGCTGGGCCTGGAGCATGTCCATGAGCGCGGGGTGATAAGGATGGAGCTTGGCCATGTCTTCATTTCCGGTAGAACGCGGCGACTTCGCCCTCGGCAGCGAGCGGCAGGTCCGGCGCCCACGCGGGCGCGGCGGTCATCAGGCGGATGATTTCGGGCAGGGCTTCCGCCGCGGTAGCCTCGGGCAGCTCGCAGACCACTTCGTCGTGGACGGTCAGGATGGGGTTGAAGCCGGCGGCCTCGATGCGGAGCAGGCCCTCGGCGAACACGTCGCGGGCCATGGCCTGGATCATGTTCTCGCAGAGCTTGCCGCCGTAGAAGTTCAGGCGCGGGCCGCCGCGCACCACGGCGGCGGTCATCTGCTCGGCGTCCACGTCGAGATAGCGCAGCCGCCGGCCGGACGGCAGCGGCAGGCGGTACGCCTGCCCGTGCCGGGCCGTGAACGCCCGCTCCAGCCGGTTCCACAGGTTCGTGATGAACGGGTTGCCGGTCCGGAACTCGCGGACGATCTTCCGCGACTCCTCGAGCGTGACGTCGATCCCGCCCAGCACGCGGGCCACGGTGACGAACTTCTCAGCACCGCAGCCGTAGCCCAGCCCCAGCCGTTCCGCCTTGCACAGGGCGTACAGGCGGGGGT
>CAIKKV010000095.1 GCA_903828035.1 uncultured bacterium | reverse complement strand
CGTTTCGTTTTCCGCGCCCGGATCGGCCCGTGCGGCGTCGGCACCGTGGCTTCCACATCCATAGCCACAGCCGGCATCGGCGTAAGCGACACGACGCGAAAGCCGGGCTCGACCGGGCGGATGCCGAGCAGATGCCGCTGGGCCAGCGGAACCAGCCCGCTTCCCCAGCCGTGGCAGAGGCTCTTGGGCCAATCCCCCAGCGCCAGCCGCTCCAGCGCGCCTTCCCCGGGGACATGCCATTCCCAGACGGTGGCGCTGTCGTTCGCCTCGAGCTGCCCGGCCACATAGTCGAGCATCGCCGCCAGGGCGCCCGACGGATCCCCGCACCCGGCCCGCGCCTCCTGTTCGTAATAGTGAAAATAAGGCGTCTGCAGGGCCGGTATCCGGCGCGACCGGAACACCTCCAGGGCGTGCCGCTGAATCGCGGGCGTCTCCAGGAGCCCCGCGCGCCAGGCGAACGCCGCGGAGTGGCGGGAAGGCCCGCTCGGGCCGCAATCGGCCTTGCGGTGATACTGCTCCAGGAAACGGCGCTGCGGATCGAGAATGGCATTGAACATCGGCAGCCACCGCGTCACGCTGCGCCGCAGCGTATGGTGCGGCAGGCCGCCCGGCGCCCCGTACCGGCGGCGAATCGTCTTCGCCAACCGGTCCGCCCGCCGCGTCCAGGCGCGCGCATCGGACGCCTCGCCCAGCCAGGCCGCCATCTGCGCGGCCGTGCGAAGCGCTTCCAGGTGCTGGCACTGAAGCGGGGCGAGATCTTCAAAACGGCCGCCCAGCGGCATCGGGCTCCAGTCGAAAAAACAGATTGTGCTGAAATACTCCTGGGCCGGATCGCGCACGATCAGCCCCTGCCGGTTGCACTGGGTGCGGGCCGCCCACTCGAGCAGGGCGCGGATCCGCCCATAGGCCTCGCGCACGCCGGGGGTTTCGGTTCCATGCGCCAGGACCTGCTGCCGGAGCATGGCCGCCGCGTCGAAGGAAAAGCCCGGAATGCCCATCGCCCAGCGGTCCACCGGCAGCTGCTCCGCCAGCATCGCCCGGGCCGGGCGCGGATCGTGAAAGACCGCGTCCGCCGTCGCCTGCGTGACCCGGGCGTCGCCATACCAGCCGAACCGGTCCCGCTTGATGCCATCCCAGTACTGGTTCTCCCTCGCGCACAGGCGGGCCGTATACACGGAGGTCTGCCAGGCGCGCTGAAAGCGATTATCGGAACAGCGGAAATCGCCCTTCCGCTCCCGGAAACCGAACACGGCGCGCACGAGAACCGACTCCAGCGTCATCCGCTTCCGCACGTCATGCGCCTGGAGGCGAACGAAGCGGAACCCGCGCGCGCCAAACAGGCGGCGGTCGCGGCCGCCCTTGACCACCCATTCCTCGGTCTGATTCGGATGGGCGGTCGGCACTCCCCAGGTCTCCGCTTCGGCCACGCTCTCGCCGAATGACGCGTAGAGCCGGAAGGGGCCGCCGCTGACCTTGAGATCCAGTTCGCCATCCAGCTCTGTTCCGAAATCGAGGAGCAGGTCCCATCGACCGCCCTCCGGAATCACCGTCAGGCGGCCGGGAGGCGTGAGCCGATCCAGCGCCGCCGCCCAGGACGAAATAGCCGGCCGCACCGGAAACGCCCGGAGGCATTCAGCGGGGTACAGGCGAAGATCCGACGAAAAGGAATCCCCGCCCGACTCCCGGCGCCCATAGAGAGGATCGGGACTTCGGGAGTCAGGGTGTAGGATCAGGCTCATAAATGACCGGCGCCGCCTATCGGACGATAATGAGGGAACCGTTGGAACGAATCACCTGGAAGTCCGTCAGCACCACGCCCTGCGCGCCGGCTTCAACCTTGAACGTGCCCACGCGTGAGGTCAGGTTCGGGGCATAAATCGTCGCCCGCCCGCCGTCGGCGAAACCGCCGGAAGCGGTGACCGTCCCAGGCCCCAGGTTGGTCATGATCAGGAACCGGTCCGTCTTGGCGGGAACAAATCCCGTCTGAAGCACAGGCATCAGCGTTCCCGTCAGTGTCAGGGCGCCATTGGTCACGGCCAACAAATCGCAGCCGCCACCCGTAGTCGCAATCACATCGAACCGCGCGCTCGCGCCGCTCTTCAGGGTCAGCGGTCCGTTATTGGTCAAGGCCCCCACCCCGGTCAGGCCGGGGCTCACCGCGCCATACACGGTGGAGGTGGCGACAATCAGGCCAGAGCCACCCAAGATCGCGTTGTTGGTGATCACCAGTCCCGAGGAGAAGAGATTCGTTCCGGCCGCCGGCAGGCTGAGCGTGGCGCTCTGCGTACCATCGCCGGCCACAAACTCAAGCGTATTGCTGCCCGTTAACATCTTCACACTCAGCGTGCCCCCGTTGAATAGCACGCTCTGGTTGACATTCGTCAAGGCCATGCTTGTCAGCACGACCTGGGCGGCGCCGTCCAGCTTAACGGTGTTCGGAAGCACGTTTCCAAAGGAAACCTTTGTCGCATAAACAGAGCCGCCGTTCACAATCAGACTGTTGTTCGACGACGCTATTCCATCGGCCAAACTAATGGAGTTAACGTTGGTCACCAGCCCGTTATTCGAAATCGTCAGCCGATTCCAGCAACTCGTGTTCCCAGTCGAAATCATAATCCCGGAGCCAGCCAGGTTCCACTCCGACCCCTGATCCGCGACGACCGCTTCATTGCTGATCGCCCCGCGATACGCGCCGACGGCTGAATCAGTCCCTGTTTTGTGAATCAACCGTCCCCCGTTACTGACATTCAACACATTTCCCGTACAAGCGTCGGAAACATAGAGGCGTTGAACACTCACCATTCCGCCATTGTCAATCGCAAGGCGATTATCATTTGCCCCGGTCATTGCGATGTAGGCGATATTGGCAAGATCAGCTTTCAAAAAGGAATTAAGCCCGGTCACTCGCAGGGAGTTGCTCGACGTCCCGAGGCCGGCGGACACGATAAGCGTACTCGAGGTGAAGAACTTCCCCCCGCTGGCAATGATCATGCTATTCGACTTGGAGGCGGTATTTGCGACGGTGAGCGTAGTCATATTGGT
>CAIKKV010000094.1 GCA_903828035.1 uncultured bacterium | reverse complement strand
GCGCGCACATTGACCGCGCGCGGAAGTCCGGCCGCACGACAGCCGCGGCGGACTTCGAAAACCGGCTCCGGGACACCCTCGCGTCGGTTGTGCCCTACAAATACGGCTACGCCCGGGAGCCGGCCGCCTGGCACGCCGCGCGAAACGCCCTTTATACACTCGCCATCGAAACTCAACTCCCCCCCCGCCAAAAGGAATGAACCCATGATCCGACGACTCCTGACACGCCTGGCCACCACGCTCCTCGCTGTGTCGGCCACCGGGCTCCTAGCCGCGGAGCTCGCCATACAACAGCATCCAGACGGGTCTTTCACGGTGGACAACGACCTGCTCACCCTACGGCTGGATAACCAGCCCACGATGAACGGCGGCATCACGGCGTGGACCTTCAAGCCGACCGGACACGAGATGGTGGACGTGCTCTACGGCCAGACCGATTACATCAAGGGCCATTTGCTGGGCGAACAGTGGGACCGTGTCGAGATGAACGGCTATCGCGGCGGCGCGCCGGCCATCGGCTCTCTCTATGCGCCCGAGAGCGGAACCGTGGCTGCCGATGGAACCGCCCTGGCGCTTCGCCAAGTCACGGCCGGCGATTACACGCTAAGCCGGACCTGCCTTCTGCGGCGCGGCCTCGCGACAGCGGAGTTCCGCTACCGGCTCGAAAACAAGCGCGGCGGCGCGGTCGGCACCTCCCTCCGCCTTCACGGCGCCTTCAGCCCCGGCGCACGAGGCCCCCGCCAAAGCAAGGAAGAGACCCTGTTCCTCGACACCGTGGCCGGAATCCTGGAAGTCGACCAGGCGTTAAGCCTCACCGCCTACCGCGCCACGTACGGGGCGGACAAGTTCTTCACTGCGGCCCGCTCGAACGAACCCGCTCGGACCTGGGTCAGCCCCGCGGCCCTCAAGACGCCGATGCTCCGGGGCAACTGGGCGGCCTGGGTGAACCGCAACAACGGGGACGGCCTCGCGCTGGTCTTCGATCCGGAGCCCCTGCTCGGCTTCTACAACTGCCCCGGCTCCACCCTCGAGCCTGTCATGCGGGCCCTTGCGCTCAAGCCTGGCGAATCCTGGGCGCTTACCGGCTATGTCGGCGCCTTTACCGGGGCCAAAGGCAAGACCATCCGCGGAGCCACGCCGCTCTATGTCGTCACCGAAACCCTGGCCGTCACCAACGGCGTCCTGCGCGGGGAAGTGATCCCCCTCTTCTCCGGCAAGCTCCAGATCCTCGACGGCAACGGCACGCCGGTGTTTGAATCGGCTGCCTCCCCCGACCGGCTGGTCGCGCTCACTGTCGCCGGAGCCGGAGCCGGCTGGTCGCTGGTCGCGCGCGACGGCACGGGCCGTGAGATCGGCCGCGGCGATGCCCGGCGCGGAGTCACGCTGGCCGAGCCCGCTGTAACGCCCACGCCGCCGGCCATGCCCCGTGTCGAGGGCGACGTCTACATCGAGCCCGGCGCCGCGGCCCGGATCAGCGCCCTCGTGGCGGGCCGGAACTACGCCGTCCAGTGCGATTTTTCCTCCCCCCCCGCCGAGAAGACGGCGGCGCAGGAGCTGGCCAAGGCCCTGGGGTCGGGACTGCTCTGGACGACACCCGATCTGCCGGTCCTGGCGGTCGGAAACCCCGCCGCCAGCGGGACGATCCGCGATATCGGCCTGCTGAAACAGTCCATTTCTCCCGCCTGGCCGGGTCCTGGAAAAGGCGTCATCCTCCTGTACGACTCGATCGAGCAATCGCGTCAGCCGGCGGTGTTGATCGCCGGCAGCGACGAGGCCGGCACCCTCAAGGCCGTGAATGCGTTCAAGGCCCGCTTTCTCGGCGCCGCGCCGAGCCGGGCGAATTTCGATTTCTGGGTCGCCAGCCCGTCCCTCCTGGTGCATCCGCACACCCCCGCGTCCGGAACCAACCGGCCGGACCGAATCGTGCTCGATGCCGCCCGGGGCGAATACGAACCGGCCCAGATCGTCATCACGGCCTTCGAAAACCTCGACAACCTCGAAGTGACCGTCGCCCCCCTCATCAGCGCCAAAACCGGACTGCCGGCGAAATGGAACTACGAGCGAAAATCCCGCCGCCGCAACGGCCCGCTCTGGCTGCGCTGGGTCCGCTATTTCCCGCTCAAGCCGGAGAACGGCTGGACCGGCCGTCCGGATCCGATCCTGGAGCGGCCCGATTCCGAGATGGACGCAGGCCGTTCCCAGGCGCTTTGGTTGACGGCCCTCGTGTCGGAAACGGCCGAGCCAGGCCGCTACACCAGCGCCATCACCTGCAAGGCCAACGGCCTCGCGAAGACGATCCCCCTCGAGCTGAACGTCTGGGACTTCACGCTTCCTCTCGAGGGCCTGAAGGGCGAACCCTACATGGACCTTGCAAACTTCCCCCCCGACGGCAAGCGCGAGTTGACCGATCGCCACGTGGAGGCGCTAGTCGACAACATGGTTGATCACGGCATGAGGATGATCCACCTGAACGGGCTCGATATGACCCGTTGGCATTTCAGCACCAATGGGGCCTACAAAGGAATGACGGCGGAGTGGCTCGAGGTCAGCGCCGACGGCGGCGTGGTGTTTGACGCGGCCCGCTTCGACCGCCTCGTCGAACAGTGCGACAAGGCGGCCAAGCCGTTCAAACTGGATTACATGGTTTACCTGGGGGGTGTGCTAGGCGACAACGGCCCGGCCCGCTTCAAGGCCGCATTCCCCACCCGGTTCACGGACAAGCCCCCGCTGCAGGAAGGCCCCTCCCAAAGCTATTACATCCAGGAGATGCTGACGCTCCTGCGCCGGCATCTGGAACGGCGCGGCTGGACGAACCGGGTGGTGGTCAAAATCGGGGACGAGCCGCCGGGCTTCGACTGGTGGTGGACGCGGACGCAGTCCGCCCGCGAGGCCGGCGTTCCGATGATGAGTTGCTTTAACAGCATCGACTGGAAAGAGGCGGAAAAAGGACTGGGGAATCTACGCGTCTGGCAGCCCCTCTACATGCATTACGACGAAGCGTTTTTCAAGAAGGCGCGCGCCGCCGGGGACCGGATCTCCTGGTACAATTGCGGACCGCCACCCCGGACCTCAACCGGGACGGACGCCGCGGAACTGCGCGGCTACCTCTGGCAGGCGGCCAAGGCCGACCTCGATATCGTGGCGTGGTGGGGCATCCAGAACTGGGCCAGCCACTCGGAGGTGTGGGGCAGCCGCTACTCGCACTGGAACTCCGTGATGTATCCCGCCAACCCGGACCAGCCGGCCTGGCAGAAACCCGGAAAATCCGGCTGGGTCGACACCGCGCCCATCGACTCCATCCGCTGGGAACACATCCGCGACGGCATGGAGGACGCCTGGTATGTCAATCTCTTGCGGACGAAGATCGCCCTGGCCCGCGCGAACGGGCGCACGGAAGCCGCCGATCAGGCCCAGGCCGTACTCGACGCCATCTGGACAGGGGTCTTCCCCACCCTGAACGACTACAACCCCGGGTACGAGCGGATGATGGAGTGCCGCCGAAATGTTGCGGAGGCCATCCTGAAAATCCAATCCGCCCTGAAGCCCTGAAGGAGCCCTCCCGCGCGGGCTTCTTCGCCCTGCGCGCCCTCCCGGCGCAGGAATCGTATCGGCGCGTCTCGCGCCCGGCTCCACCTACGGCTATGCGTGTTATCCCTTTGACACTATACAGACCAGACGGTATACTACTCGAAGTGGGGGAGAAAGGACGGGCCTCATGAAGACGCGATCGTCATCCCGCGACCGGATCCTCGACGCCGCCGAGGAGGTGGTGGCGGATCTGGGCGCCGGGCACATGACCATGGACGCCGTTGTGGCCCGCGCGGGCTTGAGCAAGGGCGGCCTGATCTACCATTTCCCCAGCCTGCGCGCCCTGCTCCAGGCCATGCTGAAGCGCTTCATCGAGCATACCGAAGCGCGCATCACGGAAGCCCGGGCCCGCCTGCCCGAGACTCCCGCCCGCGAGCTCAAGGCCCACATCGAGGGCTGGTTCACGCTCGATGCCAAATCCCAAAGCGCCCAGGCGGCCCTCCTGGTCGCCCTGTCCCGCGAGCCTTCCCTCCTCAAGATGGTCCGCGAAAAACGCCACGAGATCGGCCGCGCCATCCTGGCCGCGTCGCCGGATCCCGACCGGGTCCGGATCCTGCTGCTGGCCGTCGAGGGCCTGTGGATGACGGAACTGCTCCAGCTGTCCCGCTATACGGCCAAGGAGCGCCTCCAGATCAAGCACACCCTCCTGAAGCTCGCGGATTCGTCCCTCTCCGAATCAAAGCCGGCGCCCCGCAAACCGGCGCCCCACCGGAGCCGGCCCTCATGAAAACTGCCCCCCTGCTGGCCCTTGCCCTGCTTCTGGCCCTGGCGCCAGGCTGCGCCCGCTTCGAGCCCGGCCGCGCCCGCCGCAGGCAAACCGAGTCCTTCACAAACATCCTCGCCCAGCAGGCCGCCGTCGAGCTGGCCCGCCCGCTCTCGCTGGACGACTGCATCCGCATCGCCATGACGAACAACTACCCGGTCCGGCAGGCCGACCTGCGGAAGGAGCTCGCCCGCATCGGCAAGAATGTGGCCTTCACCGCCTTCCTGCCCAACGTCGCCGCCACCGCGGGCTACAAAGCCTACGCGAATGATCCGAAAATCATGGAGCGGCAATACAACTCCGCCAGCCTTGACGTGGGCCTGCCGATCTTCATGCCCTCCACCTGGTTCCTCTACGCCGCGGCCCGCCAGGGCTACGCCTACGCGGAGACCGCCTCCTTCTATGTCCGCCAGGGCATTGTCCTGCAGACCTCCATGAGCTACTACGACGTCCTCGTGCAGGAGGACACCGTGGCCGCGCTTGAAAGCCAGCTGAAGGCCGCCCGCGAAAACGCCACCCGCATCCGGGGCCTGGCCGAAGAGGGGTTCGCCGCGCGCTGGGAAGGCGACCAGGCGCTCTTCCAGGCCGAGGCGCGCGAAACCGAGCTGAGCCGCGCCACCCGGCAGCTGGCGATCGTCCGCGGCGAACTCCTCGCCGGCCTCGGCCTCTCCCCCGCCGCCCCGATGACGCTCGCCGACCGGGCCGACCCCGCCGCCCTTCCCGGGGGATCCACCGAGGCGCTCGTCCTGCGCGCCCTGGAAGGCCATCCCGCCCTGTCCATGGCCGACCGCCAGGTCGTCATCCGCGAGCACCAGGCGCGCCAGGCCTTCTGCAACTTCCTGCCCACCCTCTCGCTCTTCTCCTCCCGCAGCTGGACCGGCGACGATCTCGCCAGGCAGTCCGCGAACTGGGTCTCGGGCTTCGCCGCCGCCTGGACGCTCTTCGACGGCCTGGCCAACGTGGCCCGCTACAAGGCGGCCAACGTGGAACGGCGGCAGAGCGAGCTCGAGCGCGAGTCCACCTTCCTCTCCATCATGATCCAGGTCATGGCCGCCGAGGCGGCCGCGCGCGACGCCGCCGAGGGCGCCCGCCTCCGCCGGCGCGCCTACGAGGTGGCCGCCGCCCGCTATGCGGACTACGACGCCAAGAGCCGCGAGGGGCTTCTTCCCCTGGGCGACGCGCTGGACGCGCGGGCGGAAATGGATCTCGCGCAGGTCGCCTTT
The DNA here is from genome assembly GCA_903828035.1 of uncultured bacterium. Next base: position 979 of record CAIKKV010000094.1, on the reverse strand, counting down.
GTCCGGAGCCGGTATCAGGAAAAAGTCGCCATCGCCAGCCTCGAGCTCGCCATGGGCATCACCCTTGTCCCCGTCGCGCAGGCCGAATCGAAAAACGAGAGGAAGCCATGAAGCACACCCCGTCCGCCCTCCTCCTGTCACTCCTGGCCGCCGCCCTCGCCGGCTGCGGCCCCTCCAAATCCGCCGTCGCCCCGGATCAGGCGGCGCTCCGCCCCCTCGCCGTCCGGGCCCTCCCCGCGGCCGAGCGCGACTTCGAGCGCCGACTCGCCGTGCAGGGCACCCTCGAGGCGAAAAACTTCGCCAACGTCTCCGCCCGCATGGAAGGCAATCTCGACCAGGTCTGGGTGGGCGAGGGGGATCCGGTCAAGGCCGGCGAAACGCGGCTCTTCCAGATTGACCCCGTGGGCCGCAGCAACGCCCTGGCCATCGCCGAGCAGGCCCTCGCCGTCGCGCAGGCCTCGCTCGCCGTCGCGCAGGCCAACGCGGGCCGGTGCGAGGCGGAGGCGCGCAAGAACGCCCTCGACTTCGAGCGCTACGGCCGCCTTCACGATCAGGGCAAGATCAGCGTCAACGAGTTCGAAAAAGCCCAGGTGCTCGACCTGCAGGCGCGCGCCGGCCTTGCCGTGGCCGCGGCGCAGGTCGATCTCGCCGGCCGCCAGGTCCGGCAGGCCGAGGCGGCGCTGGCGATCGCCCGGAAAAATCTCGCCGACTCCCTGGTCCTCGCGCCCATCTCCGGCGTCATCAGCCTCCGCAACGCCGAGCCCGGCGAGCAGATGGCCGTGGGGCGGGTCGTGGTCCGCATCGACGATCCCGGCGCCGTCGAGGCGGCCGCCTTCCTGCCCGCCCTCTACCACCCGGATGTCATCCCCGGCCAGACGCCTTTCCGCCTCATCGTCAACGGCCGCGAGGCGGGGACGAACACGGTCCGCTACCGCAGCCCCACCATCAACCCCGTCCTGCGCACCTTCGAGATCAAGGG
>CAIKKV010000093.1 GCA_903828035.1 uncultured bacterium | reverse complement strand
GCATGGGCGGCGGCGGCCATTTCGCCCAGCTCCCGCATCTCCCCCAGAACCAGCCATTTGCGGCCCGCGCAAGGCGTGTGGGTAAAGGTTTGCAGCGCCGCCGCCATGCTGAGCGGATTCGCGTTGTAGGCGTCGTTAATCACCAGGATCCCGCCCGCTTCCTGCGCCTGCCAGCGCATGCACATGGGCCGGTACAGGGCCAGGGCGGCCTCGATCTCCGCCCACTCCATCCCCCTCTCGCGGGCAACCAGGCAGGCCAGAAGCGCATTCAGGGCCTTGTGGCGGCCCGGCACCGGCAGGCGGAGGGGCCGGGCGGCCCCGCCCCGCTCGCGGACCTGCAGCACCTGGCGGTCGCCGGCCGGATCCGCGGCGGTCTCGGCCCACAGGTCCGCGGCGCGATCGAGAAGCGAGGCCGTCAGCACGCGGCACGGCGCCGCCTCTTTCAGCTGCTCGAAGCGGGGCGTGTCCCGGTTGATGACCGCAAGCCCGCCGGGCGGCAGGCTTTCCAGAAGCATTCCCTTTTCCAGGGCCACGCCTTCCAGCGTTTTGAAAAACTCGATATGAACCGGTCCGACATTGGTGACGACCCCCCACTCCGGCTTCAGGATCGAGCACAGGCCTTGAATCTCGCCGGGATGGTTGGTGCCCGCCTCGAAAACGCCGCACCGGTGGTAGCCCGGAACCAGGGTGAGGAGGCTCAGCGGCAGGCCGATGGCGTTGTTCCAATTCCCCAGCGTGCGGGCCGTGGGCCAGCGGCTTTCGAGCAGGCAGGCCGTCATCTCCTTGACCGTCGATTTTCCCGCGCTTCCGGTCACGCCGATGATGTGCCAGTCCGACGCCTGCCGGTGGGCGGCGGCCACCGCCTGCAACGCCCCCAGGGGATCGGGCACGGCCAGGCAGGCGGAGCCGGCGGGGGCGGGCCAGCCGTCCTTCACGAGCGCGGCGGCGGCCCCCTTGTCAAAGGCCTGCTGAACGTAGGCATGCCCATCGGCCCGATCGCCCGACAGGGCCACAAACAGGTCGCCGCGCCCGATCATCCGCGTGTCGTTGGAGGCGGCGAAAATAGGCTCGGAGGGCGGGCGCGTCCATGTCCCGCCGGTAACGGCGGCCAGCCAGGCGGGATCCAGAACGGGTTTCATGCCAGCAACTCTCCTGCCACTTGGCGGTCATCGAAGGGAATTACGCGATTGTCGAACTCCTGGAACGTCTCGTGCCCTTTCCCGGCGATCAGCACGATATCGCCCTTCGCGGCCATGCCCAGGGCGCGCTTGATGGCCTCGGCGCGGTCCGGCACCACCTCATGCGGGGCGGCGCCCATGCCGGCCTGGATCTGCGACAGGATGGCCATCGGATCCTCGGTGCGGGGGTTGTCGGAGGTCAGCACCGAGTAATCGGCCAGCCGCGCGGCGGCGGCGCCCATCTTCGGCCGCTTGGTGCGATCCCGGTTCCCGCCGCAGCCGAAGACCACGATCAGGCGGCCGGTGGCAATTTCCCTCAGGGTCTGCAGGACATTGATGAGGGCGTCGTCGGTGTGCGCGTAATCGACAAAGACCTTGAACCCGCGGGCGCAGGGCACCTCCTCGAGGCGGCCCGGCACCGCGCGCATGAGGGCCAGCCGCTGCACGCTGGCGGCCAGGGGGATGCCCATCGAGCCGCAGGCGGCGATGGCCGCCAGGGCGTTTGAAATGTTATAGCCCCCCAGAAGCCGGAGCGTGGCCCCGGCGGCGCCCCAGGGGGTCACGGCGCGAAAGGCGGTGCCCGACGCGGACAGGCGGACCTCTTCCGCCCGCACGCCCGCCCCGGCCGCCCGGCCGTAGGTGACGAGGCTGGCCTTGATATCGGGACAGCCGGCCAGGCGGCGGCCGTAGGGGTCATCCACGTTGACCACGGCGACCGCTTTCTTACGGCCCCGCCCCACGGCGGTGAAGAGCTTTTTCTTGGCCTCGAAATAGGCCTCCATCGTCTTGTGGTAGTCGAGGTGATCCTGGGTCAGGTTGGTGAAGATGGCGGCGTCGAACTCGATGCCCCAGGCCCGCTCCTGGTCCAGCGCATGGGAGGAGACCTCCATGACGGCGGCCGCGCAGCCGTTCTGCGCCATCTGGGCGAGGTAGGACTGAAGCGTCAGCGAATCCGGAGTCGTGCGGGAGGCGGGAATCACGCGATTGCCGAGCCGGTACTCCACGGTTCCGATCAGGCCGCAGGGCAGGCCGGCGGACTCCAGGATATCGCGGATCATGTAGGCGACCGTGGTTTTCCCGTTGGTGCCGGTGACCCCGGCCACGCGCAGCCGGTGCGAGGGGTTGCCGTAGAAGGCCGAGGCCAGCCGGGCCAGCGCCTCGCGCGGGTTGGCCACGCGGATGGCGGTGATCTCCTTCTGGGGGGGGAAGGCCTGCGCCACGACGGCCACGGCGCCGCGCGCCACGGCGTCCTCGACGAAGGCGGCGCCATCCAGCTTGTTTCCGGGGATGGCCACGAACAGCCAGCCGGGCCGGACCTGCCGGGAATCGCAGGCCAGGCCGGCGATCTCGCGGTTCAGCGGCCCCCGGCATTGGGCCCCGGGCAGGCTGGGCAAAAGCGCTTCCAGTTTCATCGTTGTCATCGCTCGGGCTCCTCGGCTCCCTCCGAGTGCTCGCCCGCCTTCTTGTCATCCTCGTTTTCCGTCGGCTCCAGATTCAGGTAGCGGACCGTCTGCTCGGCAATTTTGGCGAACACGGGCGCCGCGACCACGCCGCCGGTGTGTAAAGGCTGGGGCTCATCCACCACGACCACGATGGTGATCTCGGGCTTGTCCGCGGGCAGGAAGCCCGCGAACGAGGCCATGTAGGCCGATTCGGAATAGCCGCCGGGGACGGGCTTCTGGGCCGTGCCGGTCTTGCCGGCCACCTTGAACCCGTCCACCTTCGCCCGGGTGCCCGTGCCGCCCGCCTCCGTCACCCGCGCCAGCAGGTACCGCATCAGGGCGGACACGTTCGCGTCGATCGGCCGGCCCACCACCTCGGGGCGGGCCTCGTAGGTCGTCCGGCCGTCCGCATCGGCCATCGACTTGATCACATACGGCTTCAGCAGGAACCCGTCATTGGCCATGGCGCTCATCATGCACGCCATCTGCAGGGCGGTCACCGCGATGCCCTGCCCGATGGCAATCCGCGAGCAGCTCAGGCCGGACCAGTTCTTGTAGTTGGCCAGGATGCCGCCCTCTTCGCAGGGCAGCTCGACGCCGAGGCGCCGTCCGAAGCCGAAGGACTTGAGCCCGTTGTACAGGACATCGTTGCCCATCAGAAGCGCGATTTTGGCTGTTCCGATGTTGCTGGATTTCTTGATGATGTCCGCCACGCTGAGGCGGGTGTAGGGGTGATAGTCCTTGAGGATCCGGCCGGCGTGGAACCAGGCGCCGTTTTCGGTGTCGAACATCGTCTCGGGCGTCACCAGCCCGCGGCTGAAGGCGAGCGCCAGGGTCACCGGCTTCAGGGTGGAGCCGGGCTCGTAGCAGTAGGAGACGGCCCGGTTGGTCATGCGGTTCATGTCGAGCTCGGCGCCGTACTCGTTCAGGTCGAAGGCGGGGCGGCTGGCCATGGCGAGGATTTCACCCGTGCGGCACCGCTGCACGATGGCCCAGGCCGACTTGGCCGAATGCTCCTGCATGGCCTCGTCCAGGGCGCGCTCGGTGAAGAACTGGATCTGCTGGTCGAGCGTCAGGCAGATGTCCGAGCCCTGGCGGGCCTGCACCTCCTCGGTGCGGCGCGTGTAAATCTCGTGCTTGCGGCCGTCCATCATGCCCTTGACCATGCCCGGCGTGCCCCGGAGGTCCTTGTCGCGGGTCATCTCGATGCCTTGGGTGCCGAGGCCGTCGTGGTTGACGAACCCGATGATGTGGCAGGCCTGGGCATTCTGGGGATAGCGGCGCAGGGTGGCCTCCTGGAGAAAGAGGCCGCGCACATGGTTGTTGGTCACCTGCACCCAGAGCCGCTCGCTGATGTCGCGGGTGACGAAACGCTTGACGTAGGCGAACCGGCGGTCCGGAAACCGGAGCTTGAAGCGGACATCGTCCTTCGGCATCTTGAGATAGGCTGACAAAAGCGAAACGGCCAGGTCCATGTTGGTCGTGTCCGTCAGCAGCTTGGGATCGGCGCAGATGTCATGCACGCCCAAGCTGATGGCCAGGATATTGGGGGCGCGGCCGCCGTCGAAAATGCGGCCCCGGAAGGCCACCAGGGGCTTCGAGTAGTCGCTGGCGACCTGCGCCTTCTGGATCCGGACTTCGTTGGGGCCGGCGTGGAGGAAGACCAGGCGGGCCGCCAGGGCGGCAAAGGCCAGCAGCAGCAGGATCTCAACGATCCACAGCCGGCGTTTTCCGATCTCATTCATTCAAGGCGACCCGCTCCAGCTCGGCAAACCTCACCGAATCGCGCGTGTCCACGAGCGCCAGGTCATTGGCCCGGGAATCGTAGATCCGGACCACCTGCCCGCGCTTGGGCCAGGACAGGTTGAGCCCGTGCCGCGTGAGGGCGTCCTCGATGCTCCGGGGCGTCATCAGGCTGGCCCATTTGGACTCCTCGTTCTCGACGCGGCGCTGGTTGATCTCGCACTGGCCTTCCAGCTTCTTGATCTCCGCCCCCAGCTGCTCGCAGCGGGCGCGGATGCCCAGGTAGCCCAGGCCCAGCCCGATGATGAGCAGCACGACGAGAAGAACCCGGGGAGGCACCATCTGCTGATCCGCCGTATTCCGTTTGCGATTCGTCCTCGTCATACTGTCTCCTCTTCCACCCGTTCAATCGTTCGTAATTTCGCCGACCGCGCTCGCGGATTTTCGTTTAATTCCTGTTCCGAGGCCGTGACCGGCTTCCGCCCGATCAGCCGCACCGCCGGCTGCTCGCCGTCCCACCGCCGCCCGCCGGCCTGGAGGTTCTCCCACCGTCCGGCATGGCGCAGAAAAAGCTGTTTCACGATCCGGTCTTCCAGGCTGTGGAAGGTGATCACGGCCAGCCGCCCCCCCGGCTTCAGCAGCCGGATCGCCGCCTCCACCCCTTCCGCCGCCGCCGCCAGCTCGTCGTTCACCGCGATCCGGAGCGCCTGGAAAACCTGTGTGGCGGGATGGATCCGGCCCCGGCGGCCGCCCTTGATCCGGGCCACCCAGTCCGCAAAGGCCAGCGTCCGCGCAAAGGGAACGCCCCGCCTGTCCGCCACCGCCGCCCGGGCCAGCCTGCGGCTGTCCGGCTCCTCGCCGTACCGCCAGAGCAGGTCGGCCAGCTCCGCCTCCTCCAGCCGGTTCAGCAGCTCGGCGGCCGTGGGACCCCGGGTGGGATCCATCCGCATGTCGAGCGGCCCGTCCGTCATGAAACTGAATCCCCGCTCGGGCCGCTCCAGCTGGTCCGACGAAAGTCCCAGATCCAGCAGGATCCCGTCGCACCCGGTCACACCCAACCCGGCGGCGATGGACGCCATCTCCCGGAAATTGCCAGGCACCAGGTCCACGGCCGCATCCGGGGCCTTCAGCCAGGTGTGGCAGCGGGCCAGCGCCTCGGGGTCGCGATCGATTCCGATCAGCCGCCCGCCCGGCCGCGCGCCCTCCAGAATGGCGGAGGCATGGCCTCCGCCGCCCAGCGTGCCGTCGAGGTAGACACCGCCCGGCCGCACGGCCAGGGCGTCCACGGCTTCACGCCACAGAACGGCTTGATGCACGCTCGGAACCATGGGCGATACCGGCCTCCAAAGCGCCGCGCCGCGGCATCCCGTTCCACTGAAACAGTCCGAACTCGTCCCGGCTCCAGCGGGCGCGACGGTCTCCGTCGCGGGGCAATTGAAGGCGGTCGGCCTGCGGCCCGCGTGACAGCGCGCCGCCCACCTCCAGCAACCTGGCCAATCCGATGCTGAAAATACCCATAACCGAATCTCCTTTCGCCCCTAGAAGCCGAGCAGCTTGGCCGCCTGGCTGAGCGTCACGGTGCTTTCCTTCTCTTCGCGATAAATCCGGCGTTTCTCCGGGTGCCACAGCTCAAAGCGGTCCTTGGCCCCGATCATGTATACCGCATCGGTCACCCCGCCCTTTTCGAGCAGATGGTCGGGAATGCGGATGCGACCCTGTGAATCCCAGGGCACCTCGGCCGAGTTTTCGCCCATGGTCCGGGTGAAAAGGCGGTAGTTGGGATCCGAAACCAGGGCCCGGCTCACCGATTCGAGGCGGGCCGCCATGATGCGCATCGGGAAGACATAGAGGCAGGGCTCCCCGTCGAAGCCCGGCATGACAAAGACCCGCTCCGGCTGACCCACCGACAGGCGCCATTCCACGGGAATTGTTAATCGTTTTTTAGGGTCCAACGAATGGGTAACCACCCCCGAGAAAACGGGAGAAGTCTGGGCTGACTCGCCACCTGCCTGAAAAGACCCATCCACTTAAGAACCTCTTCCCACTTGCCGCCACTTTGGTGACCTGAGGCATAATATGACTGACCTGAGCCCCACCGTCAACGAATTTTTAAGATTTCTGGAGGCAAGGGGATGCTTAGATAGGACTTATAGGGGCTATAGGACCGATGGTGAGCCTATTTGGCGGAAAAAAAGAGACCGGCGTCGTGCCGGCCTCGTTCGCTCTTCGGTATCCGCTATTCGCTATTTGACAACCGCCCCATCGGGAAAGTCGCCGTCAATCGTCACCAGTTTCAACGCGCCGTCATGGGAGGCGGCCAGGAGCATGCCCTGGGATTCAATTCCCCGCAACATGGCGGGCTTCAGATTGAAGACCACCACCACGAGGCGGCCGGGCAGTTCCTCGGGCTTGTAATGCTGGGCAATGCCCGCGACGATCTGCCGCTCCTCGTCGCCCACCTTGATTTTCAGGCGCAGCAGCTTGTCGGCCTTCTCCACGCGGGCGGCCTCGAGGATGCGCGCCGTGCGCAGCTGGATCTTCGCGAAGTCGGCGTACTCGATCATCGCCACGCCTACCGGCGCGGCCGGCTTGGCCGCTTTCGGCTCCGGCTGGACAGGCGCCGTCGCCTCGGGAGCGGCGTGCGCGTGCGCCGGAGTCTCCACCCGCGGGAACAGGCTCCGCATTGTTCCGATTTTCGCTCCAGGCCTCGTGGCGCCCCAGACCACCAGCGTCCCGGGCAGCGGCTCGACATCCTCCACGCCCAGCACCTCGCGCATCTCGCGCATCTTGCCGGGCATGACCGGGTAGAGCAGTCCGCTGACAATTCGCAGCATGTCGCCCAGGCTGTAAAGCACGGTGCCCAGCGCGGCGGTCTCGCCCCTCTTGGCCAGGCTCCACGGCTGGCGCGTCTCGATGGTCCGGTTGCCCTCGCGCAGGGCCGCCGCGATGGCGTTGAGGCCGGAGTCGATCCGCATGGCGTCCACGGCGGCGCGCATCGCGGCGATGGCGGCCAGCGACTTCTCCTGGAGCGCCTGCTCCTCGGCCCCGGCGGGGCCTTCGGGCGCGGGCACCACGCCGCCGCAGAAGGACTCGACCATCTTGACCCAGCGGCTGAGCAGGTTGCCCAGGTCGTTGGACAGGTCGGTGTTGATCCGGCGGATGAACGCCTCCTGCGTGAAGCTGGCGTCCTGCCCCAGCACCATCTCGGCCATCAGGAAATAGCGGAACGCGTCGACGCCGTACTTGGCGGCCATCTCCACGGGGCTGACCGTGTTGCCGGTGGTCTTGCTCATCTTGACATCGCCCATCAGCCACCAGCCGTGGGCGAAGATGGTCTGCGGCATCGGCAGGTTCATGGCCTTCAGCATGGTGGGCCAGTAGACCGTGTGCGTGGTGAGGATGTCCTTGCCGATCAGGTGGCACGACGCGGGCCACCAGCGATTGAACGTCTCGGGATCCTTGCCGTACCCCACGGCGCTGATGTAGTTGACCAGGGCGTCGAACCAGACGTAGCAGACGAAGTCGCGGTCGAACGGCAGCTCGATGCCCCACGCCAGCCGGCTCTTGGGCCGCGAGATGCACAGGTCCTGCAGGGGCTTGCGCAGGAAGCCGAGCGTCTCGTTGCGGCGGAAGTCAGGCTGGATGAACGCGGGGTTCTCCTCGATGTACCGGATCAGCCACTCCTGGTACTTGCTCATGCGGAAGAAGTAGTTGGACTCGCGCACCTTTTCGACGTACCGGCCGCAGTCGGGACAGGTGCCGCCGGTCAGATCCTTCTCCATGAAGAACCGCTCGCAGGGAACGCAGTACCAGCCATCATATTCGGACCGGTAGATTTCGCCGCGCTGGAACAGGTCCTGCAGGATCTGCTGCACCACGAGCGTATGCCGCGGCTCGGTGGTGCGGATGAAATCGTCGTGCGTGATGCCCAGCTTGGCCCATAGCTCCTGGAATCGGACCACGGTGGTATCGGCCTGCTGCAGGGGCGTCATGCCGGCCTTTTCGGCCGCCCGCTGCACCTTCTGCCCGTGCTCGTCCGTGCCGGTCAGGAACCAGGTCGGCACGCCGAACAGGCGGTGGTACCGGGCCAGGACATCGCCCAGGATGGTCGTGTAGGCATGCCCGATGTGCGGCTTGTCATTGACGTAATAAATGGGCGTCGTGACGTAAAACTTGGACTCGTTCATGGGATGAAAATAGCATCAAGACGCAGGAAAGCCAAGAAAGAAGGGCTTTGGAAAGCATAGGACCGACAGGGGCTATAGGACCTATGAAGGACTTGCGCCCTCTTGCTCAAATCAGGGACACGGGATCCACATCCAGCACGGAGGTGATGCCGGGCGGCCAGGCCGTTTCCGCGAGGAGGCGGCGCAGGGGCCGGGTGATGGCCTTGCTGGAGGGGCCCCGGAACAAAACCTGGTGACGGAACATCCCCTTGGCCTTGGCCAGGGGCGCCGGGGACGGGCCCGACACCGTCACGTTCGCGGGCAGCGTCTCCGCCATGGTCTTCGCCAGCAGGTCGGCCGAAAAGGCCGTGCGCTCGTCCGAGGCGCCCCGGAACGTGACGCACACCATCCGCCCGAACGGCGGATAGGCCAACTCCCGGCGCTCCTCGCTCTCCTGGTCATAAAAGGTGGCGTAATCCAGCCGGCGCACGGCCTGGATCGTCGTGTGAAAGGGCGTGTAGGTCTGGATCACCACGTCGCCCGCCAGATCGCCCCGCCCCGCCCGGCCGGCCACCTGCGTGAGAAGCTGGAACGTCCGCTCGCCGGCGCGGAAGTCGGGGGCATGAAGGCCGGTATCGGCGTTGATCACGCCGATGAGCGTGACATTCGGGATGTCTAGCCCCTTGGCGATCATCTGCGTGCCGATGAGGATGTCGACCTTGCCCGACTTGAACTCGCCGAGAATTTCCCAGTGGGCATTCTTGGCGGAGGTGGTGTCGGCGTCCATGCGGCTAACCCGGGCCTTGGGAAACAGCCTGGCCACCACCGACTCCAGCCGCTGGGTGCCCGTGCCTGAATATTTGAAACCCGGGTCCTTGCATTCGGGGCAGGCGGCGGGCACGGGCTTGTGCGCCCCGCAGATGTGGCACTTGAGCGTCTCCTCGGCCCGGTGATAGGTGAAGGCCACGCTGCACCATTCGCACGAGGCCACATAGCCGCACTTGGGGCAGACGAGGGACGTCGAAAAGCCGCGCCGGTTCAGGAACAGGATCGTCTGCTCCCCATTCTCCAGGCGCAGGCGGATCAGGTCGGCCAGCTCGCGCGAAAAGAGGCCGGGGCCGCCG
>CAIKKV010000092.1 GCA_903828035.1 uncultured bacterium | reverse complement strand
CGGCGGACGCCGCGCTCTCAGCCATTTCCCCTATCAAATGAGGGATTTAACGGATCACGCGTCCCGGCCGAAACGCCCTAAACTGCAACTAGACAGCAATCAAACATCCATCAGAAGAGGTGCCCCATGAACCCATCCACGTGGATCGTCGTTGCGGATAGCTCACGCGCCTTGATTTTCTCAATCGAGGGCAGCCCCAAACGCCTCCACCCCGTCCGGGAGCTCAATCATCCCGAATCCCGCATGACCGTCCGGGCGCTCGTGAGCGACAAGCCCGGGCGAGCGTTCGAACGAAAAGGAAATGTTCAGCGAGCCATGACGCAGGCCTTCAACCCCAAGACGATGGAAAAGCGGAAGTTCAGCCTCGAGCTGGCGCACGCGCTCGACATCGCCCGCAAGGAAGGCTTCATGGATCGGCTTGTCCTCGTGGCGGCACCCGCTTTCCTGGGAGATCTGCGGAGCCACCTGACCCGGGAAACGGCCAGGCTGGCGACGCTGGAGCTTCCCAAAAACCTGTCCCAGCTGACCGCCCGCGAAATCCAGTCGCACCTGCCCGTCGCGCTCTTCCAATAAGAAAGGCGGGAAAGGCGCTGGGGCGTAAACCCCATTCTTTCTTTCCCCTCGTTTCCTTATCCTGTTTTCAGTCAACGAGGAGCGGCCGAAGCGCCGTAAGATAAAAACAGGTACACGCTTAACGCAAGGAGCAGCCATGAGCCTGCAGACAAACAGCACCCTCGAGCGGCCGACCGGATTCGAGCAGTCCCCGCTTCCCTTCGCCCTGGACGCGATGGAGCCGTTCATGTCGGCCCAGACGCTGAGCTACCACTACGGGAAGCACCACAAGACGTACGTGGAAACCTTGAACAAGCTCATCTCGGGAACGGAGTGGGAAGGGGCGCCGCTCGAGGACATCATCATCGAGTGCGCCGGACTGGAAGACAAGCGGGCGATCTTCAACAACGCCGCGCAGACATGGAACCATGCCTTTTTCTGGCAGTGCCTGAAGGTCGACGGCGGAGGCTTCCCCCGCGGATCGATCAAGACCCGCCTCGAGGAGTCCTTCGGCAGCTACAACGAGTTCAAAAACACGTTTATCGCTGCCGCGCTGGCCCAGTTCGGAAGCGGCTGGGCCTGGCTGGTGCAGAATGGCGACGGGCTGAAGGTGATCAAGACGCCGAACGCCGACAACCCCATGACCCACGGCCAGGTGGCCCTGATGACCTGCGACGTCTGGGAGCACGCCTACTACCTGGACTACCAGAACCGGCGCAAGGACTACGTGGAAACGTTCCTGGATCACCTGGTTAACTGGGACTTTGCGGAGTCACAATTGCTCTAAAACCACTCCCATCGGAACCCTCTCCGCAACAACGCTATAGCCGGAACAAGGCCCTCTGCCTATTGACGGGGCACGGCCCTGTTCCGGCTCTTGTTTTCATACCACACCAGATTGCCGCTGTTCTGCCCTGACAGCACCACATCCACATCCCCGTCGCCGTCCAGGTCCGCCGCCCGGGCATCGTACGAACACTGGTTGGTATCCAGGACAACGCGGGCAAAGCGGCCCGAGCCGTCATTGTAGAAACAGGCCAGCGTCGCGGAGCCGTAGCCGCACGCGGCGACATCCACGGACCCGTCGCCGTTGAAATCGGCCAGGGCGAGGCTGTGCACGTTCGTCAGCGTGTCGTCCAGGCGGACGGCCGGATAGCCGGGAGCCGGAAACCACCAGAGCCCGACTCCGTGCCCTTCGGAGCCCACCACGTCGGGAAGGCCGTCGCCATTCACATCGCCCGCCTCCACATTGGTGGCATGCCTCATCGGCCCCTTGAGCGGATGGGCCTGCCACATCCCGCGCGGCTCCTTCCCCTGCGTCCAGAAGCCCATCCATCCCTCACGGCCATCCGAGCCATGCAGGATATCCAGCCGGCCGTCCCCGTTCAGGTCTGCCACCCGCACATACTCCTGCCAGCCCGGCACGCTGTTGGAGGGCGCCACGGCCACCTTCTCCCACAGATCCGCGGACCCCGGGATGCCGGGGTTGCGCGCCCAGATCACGCCCGCCCGCGGCCGCCCCATTTGCGAGGGCACGGCCAGGTCCGGATAACCGTCGCGGTCGATATCGCCGGAAGCCGTCCCGTGCGCCCCCACCACGTTGGTGACCAGCAGCGTGCGCGCCCAGAGGCCCGCCTGCCCCTGGTAGGCGCAACTCCAGATCTCGCCGAAATGTCCGTCCGTCACAATCAGATCGGCCGGGCCGGGCCTGTTCGTGCCGGCCAGGCGGGTGGCGTCGAGGTGCAGGATGACCGCCTTCTCGCGCAACTGGCAGACCGGCCGCTTCGTCCACTCCGGCGCATGATACCAGAAAACAAGATTCGACCACCGGGAGGCGGCCCCGGCAGGCCCTCCGGCGGCGATCACATCCAGCCTGCCGTCTCCATCCACATCCGTGATGACCGCCGAAATGGCCGGCAGTTCGGAGTCGACGACATGCTTGGTCCAGTCGGGCCGGGCCGGTTCGCCGGAAGCGGAAAGGGATACGGCCGCCAACAGCCCGAGCGCGATCCTCGTTCGGTTCATAATTCGTTGTTCTCCCACTTTCCACCGCTTATCAGCGGCGGCTACAAAGAGCGAGCGGCGGCTACGAAGGGCCGTGCATATACCGATCCACTTCCTCCAGCGCCAGCTGGACCCAGCGGGTGATCCGCTCCGGCTTCTGCTGCACGGTATGGGTATCCTTCATGATGATTTCGAGAACGCCTTTCCCCGCAATCCCGAGGGTCTCGCGCAAATCGCGCCGGATGGCAGGCTCGTCGAATGAAACGCAAATCTGGGCAGGATTCGGCTTCCGGCTGAAGATGCAGGTTCGGCCGAGCGCCTCGGCCATCCTCCGCTGGTCCGCCCAGGGCGAAACCGACACACGGCGAAGCCTGGGAATCGTCATGATCCAGGGCAGCCGCTGATGCACCGCCTCGCAGCAGCCATAACAATTCAAGCCGAACTTCTCGAGAATCGGAAGCTGGTACGGGAAGATAAACTCGCCGAACATCTCCGGGGACACCCCCACGGTCTCCTGCGACTCGGCAAAGCCCCACAGATCAATCAGCCGGACTGGAGACCCGGGCTTCCAGTCGGCCTGCGGAAGCTCGGTGGTATAGGCCACGCCGCCAGACCCGGTGTAGCCGTTGCGGTTGTTCAGGAGGAGCACGCCCTCCTTCTCGAGGGTCGTTACCAGGTTCAAATGCTCGTCGCGCATCCAGCCCATCAGCCGGTGAAGCTCTTCGGGTTCGTCGATCATCGCGAGCATCAGCCGCTCCAGCCCGATCAAAGAAATCAGATCAATCGTCAGGCCCATGGACCACCAGTACCCGCCCTGCATCCGGAGGGGCAGCAGATCGCCGAAGATCCCGTCGGCCAGATCCATGTTCTGCCGGGTGCCCTCGCGATCAATCTCGATGGAGCGAAATTTCAGTTTATCGAAATCGGCCTTCAGGTCCTTGATCGGAGGCTCCCACGTGTAGCTTCCGCGATTCTCGCCGTGAGTATGCGGAACGGAAACCCCGTAATCGCCAAGCTTCACGCGCCAGGCCATGTCGAAACAGGGCTCCAGGACATGATCGTCTCGGATGTGGTCCCACCAGTAAATCTTTGACCGCAGGGCGTATTCCCAATTCCGAAGCGTTTTGCACTCAAGCCGGGAATCCGGGAGCAGCTCCGACCAGGCTCCCTCGGGAAAACATAAAACCAGCGGGCGCTCGGGATCGAGGCCGTTGTGCCGGGTCAGCCTTTCCTTGCGGGCGGCCATCTCCGGAAGCTCGGCAATTTCACGCACCCGGCCGGCCAGGGAGCGAAGAATCTCCCGATCGCGCGGGTCTATTGAAACGAGGGGCTGGGTCATCGCCTTATCCTTTCTAACACTCTTTCTACTATAGAAGGCCCTCTTTCACTTGGCAATCTGTTCTGTCCTAGACGATTCCGGATAGTCCCTCGATCCCGATCATTAAGCCCGATGACCGCTGTTACAAGGAAACAATAGTGTTAGGAACATTTTCTTGGCGGGCCTTGGCGGAAGCCATCTCGCGCGCCGCCTATGCGAACGACAGTGAGCAGGCGCGAGATGGCTACGGGGTTGTTCCATATCGATCAGGCGAAAATGGAACAACCCACATCACGCCGCCGCCAGAAAGGCCCAAAACAACACAGCCACGGTCGCCCCCGCCTCCCTCGTAACGGATATTTCCCTTGTGCTGCACGCCTGTTTTTGACAAAAAGCTTCCAGACAATGTCGCACTGACAGGAGTAACCGCCATGAGCCCGTCACCCTTCCCGATCCGCATGCTTTACGCCATCACCCCCCAGGCCCGCGAGAAAGCCGCCGCCATGGGGTGCAACTGGGCGCTTGTCCACACCCTGGGGCACAAGCGCCACCGCTCCCTCGACAACCCCCTGCCCCACGACGACCTGCCCCTCTATCTTGAATCGGTCCCCGCCGTCGCGGCGCTCCGGAAAAAAAACAGCAAGGGCATTGAGTTCGAAAAGCGCATCCTTCGCGAGTCCATCGAGCATGCGCACCGGCTGGGGCTCAAAACAATGGTCCACAGCTACGAAGTCAGCCTCCCCCCCGAGCTGCAATCGGCCTATCCCTCCCTGTACCGCCCCATGGTGAAGGAATACCGCAACTGCTCTCCGGAAACGCGGGCCAACCGCGAGCCCTGCCTGGCCGATCCCGAGGTCCGGGAGCTGATCTCGCAAAAAATCGCCGAAACCGTGAGGGCGGCCCCGGGGCTCGACGCCTATGCGTTCAGCTTCAACGAGAGCCTGTCCCTGACTAAAATCCGCCACCGCTGCGAGCGGTGCCGCGACATCCCCTTCTGGCAGATGATCCAGTGGCTGGCGGATGCCGTCACGGCGGGCGCGCGCAGCGCGGATCCCAAGATCCGGCTCTTCCACCGGCTTTGGGGGCTCAACGAGCACGACGACGTCTACCAGAAGAACATCGTGCGCCAGATGGAGTTCTCCAAGGGCGATTACGAAAAAGCCTGGCTTCCGGCCCATGCGAAAGTCTACGCCCCGCGGAACATGCACTACAAGCCGTCCGTTGATCTCGCGAAGTACCTCCGCCTTCAGCGCGGCTCGGACATGGGCTTCATCGCCAAGGCGACCTGGGCCGATGTCTCCATCGACCTGCCGCTCAACCCCTGGGTCAAGGCCCTGAAGGGGCACGACACGATCGTGGAGCTCTCCTTCGAGGGAGCGTCCCGGAACGCCGACAGCTTCCACGTCCTCGGGAACCAGTTCCAGCGGGCCGCCCGCTTCGCCCGCTCCCACGGAGCCGCGGGCGTGGCCGGAATCCCGGTCGACTGGGGCGACAAACACAACGAACCCCCCCCTCCCCGCGGCTTCCAGGATGAACGCTGGTGGCGGCTGAGCCTGTTGAACTTTGATGTGGTCCAGGCGGTCGCGAAGAACCCGGACGCCGATATGCGGGCCGTGATCCGGGCGGCGCTCAAGAAACGGTACGGCGTGGCGCTTCCCGCGAAGCTGGCGGATTACGTCCTGGAAAGCCAGTCCATCAAGGCCCTGGCCATCAATATCCGCGGCGTTCGCGCAACCGGGACAACCCTTGACGACATGTACTACCAGCTCCTCCGGTACGGCCCCACCGTGAAAAACTGGAAAAGCCTGCTGAGCCGCAGCCCGGCCAACGTGCAGCGGGTCCTGAAGGAAAAAGCCGCGGTCATGGCGCGGGCCGAGGCGATCCTGTCCGACATCAAGACCTACGAGGGCGCGATCCCGAAAAAGGCCTTCTCCGAGTTCGTCTCCAGCTTCACCGACCTGCGCAACGCGACCGAGGTCTCCTGCAAGCGCCAGCAATACAACTTCCTGCTGTGGGCGCTGAAGGACGGAACGATCCCGTGTGACATTCGCACCATCCACGCCCTTGAAACCTGTTTACAGCGGAAGCAGCGACACGACGAACTCTAAGGCCCCGGAGGCCGGGGCCTCCACCTCAAAGCCGATCATGGCGGTTCCCGGATTCGGGGAATCCCACTCGGCGGGCGGGGTTGCCGTATTATAAATCCTCCACGGCGCCTCGCCGGCTCCCTCCGCCGTCAAAGCCAGGGCCTTGCCCTCCTGCTTCAGCGTGGCCTGGCTGCCCGTGATGCCGATCGCCGCGCGGGTCACCATGCCCCACCGGACCCGGCTGCCGGGCTTGAGGCCGGCCAGCCGATCGCGTATCTCCACGCGCTGGCGCTGCGGCAGCGAGAAGGTGCGGGTAACCGCGGCCGCCTGATCCGCATAATTCGGGGTGAGGTCAATTGTGGTGGAGGGGGAAGCGGGATCGTCGGAGAAAGCCGTAATCAGCGCCTTGCCGCCCGCAACCTGCTGGCGGCCGTCGATCACGAGAGTGTTGTGGCTCGAGGTGCCGAGCCGGAAGATGCGCCACCGGTCGGAATCCTGCTCCGGATTCCACAAGTTCATTCCGCGCGATTCGATCCGCTCGTAACTCTCCGCCCCCAGGTCCTCCGCCCACCGGACGCCCAGGGCATCCAACACGAAGGAGCCGCTATCCATCTGCCCATGGTTATGCGAAGGGCTGCCCGCCTTGATGCCGACATACAGCGCGTTCGGACTATCCCAACTGCCGCGGTGAACGGCGATGGGAACCTCGCCGCGATCCTGCCAGTCAAGGGGTGGCAGCGGCCCCTTTCCCTTCGGATTCTTCTTGAGCCCGGCGAACAGGAACTCCACTTCGAAGCTCCCCTGGCGCACCGCCTTCGGATCCGGCTTCCCGATCGCGCGGGCGTGCCACTCCGCTTCGAGGGCGGGCGTAAGCGCGGGATTGACGGGAATGCCAAACCGGTTCGCGAACCAGTAAACAAGTGTCGAAGCCGATTTTCCGGCCCACCCGTCGGCGTAGTTGAAATTGTCGAAACCGGGCCCCATGGCAACCTGGATGTAGACTCCGGTCTCGCCGAAGCCGGGCAGGCGGGATAAACCGAAATCGGTACACAGCCCGCTTTCCAAACATTCGATCAGGAGCACATTGTAGATGGTTCCGTAGTGCCAATAGCCGGGCCCCTCGGGATAACCGCCATCCGGCGCATAAACCGCCATGGATAAGGGCACATGGGTCACGGCCTGGTGAATGATCCGCGCCGCCAGCTCCGGATCCTTTTCCATCACGGCCAGCGCCGCCGCCGTCATTCCGCCGTGGCAGACCTGGCCCCAGTTGTTGGAAGCCGAAACCCACCCGTTGGACGCTTCCGAGGCCTTCAAGCCTTTTTCAATCAGGCTCAAGGCCAGTTCGTCCCGCTCCCCGGGCGCCAGGGTGTCGTACAACCAATCCAGGCAAAGCGCCACGGCAAGGCTCATCTCAGCGGTGTCCAGGAAATGCGAGGGATTCCAGTCCGTAAACCGGCAAACCGCGAGGGCCTCCGCCGCTGCCCGCCGGGCGTATTTCCTTTCGCCCGTCACACGCCAGGCGAAGCCGAGCGCGAACATCCGGTCCAGGCAGGCGCGCGAGACGGACAACAGTCGCCGTCCGGTCATCTTCCGCTCCAGCAAGGGGGTTGCCAGGGTCTGGTCGGCCAACACGCGGATGCACGTGAAATAGTCGGCCATCGCGGGGTCGGCCGCGATCTTCCGCCGGAGCGCCTCCCCCTCGCAGCCCGCAAACAGCCTCGGATGCGGCCTCTTCGCCGCCTCCGCCACCTTGTCCCGCACCTCCGCCAGCGTCACCTCCGCCGGGTTCGTCCGCATTACCGCAACCCTTCGGGGATCCGGTACAGCCCGCCGGAGATCCGGACCAGGTCGTCGAGGCTCTTCGCGGAAAGCAGGCCGGCGTTCGCCCGGCTGCGGTCGATGCCCAGATCTTCCACCGTGCGGACGATGCCCGCCTGGCGCAGCCGGTCCCGGACTTCCGGCTTAGAGGCGCGGCCGACCGGAGTCTCTCCGGCCACGGCGGCGATCGCCTGGAGGCGGGTTTCCAGATCCGGGCAAGCGTCCAGATAGGCGATTCCCAGCTCGGTCACGAGGTGGGTGATCTGCTCGCCGGCGATCATGATCGGCGGCACGTCGAAAAGCCCCTCGTCCGCCATGGCCTGGGCGTCCAGCACGTCCACGAAAACCGGGATCTTCTTCTTCTCGCTCGCGGTCGGCGTCACCTGCACCACCAGCTTCCGGCCCTGGAACACGCCGTCGCGGGTCCCGCCCGCCTTGCGGAACGCGTCGGTCATGTGCCGCCGGCCGGGCGGGGTGCCGCCAAGATTCGGCGCGCCGCCGAACCCCGCGATCATCCCCTTGATCGCCGTCGAGCTGTTGCCGTACTTGTCCATCTGCAGCGTGGCGCCGCAGAAGAGGTCGACCGCGTACAATCCCGCCATGTGGGCCGTGCAGCGGTTGCTGCGCGGCTCCCCCTCGGGGCCGCCGCCGAAAACATCGGACCGCGCCTTCACATACTCCTCCATGCCGGGCTCGCCGCCGAACATGTGGACATGCTTCACAAACCCGGCTTCAATGGCCGGGATCAGGGTCGGGTGCGGATTCAGGATCCAGCGCGTGCAACACGTTCCCTTCATCCCCAGTTCGGCGCCATAGGTGGGAAGCAGCAGCTCCACGGCCGCGGTGGCAAAACCCAGCCCGTGGTTGAGGCGCTGGACCTGGTACGGCTCGTAGATGCCCTTCAGGATCATCATGCCCATCAGGATCTGCATGTCGCTGATCGTGGCCGGGTCGCGGGTGAACAAGGGCTCCATGAAGCCGGCCGCGCCGGTTTCGACAATGAAATCCACCTGGTCCGCGGGAATATCCACGCGCGGCAATTTCGCCACCTTTTTCCGGACCTGCGCCAGCACGACGCCATGCCGGTACCGGGTCGCCTCGCAAATGAGGGGCGTGTCCTCCGTGTTGAAGCCGGTGAAGAGATTGCCCTGCTCGTCGCACAGCTCCGCCGCCACCAGGCTGACCTGCGGATACAAATCCATGAAGTACCGCGCATAGAGCTCGAGGTAGGTGTGAATGGCGCCGATCTTCACCTGCCGGCTCTGGACCAGCCCGTAGAGGTCCTTGGCCTGGGGGCCCGAGAACGCGAAGTCGACCCGGTCGGCAATGCCCTTCCGGAACAGCTCGAGGTGCTCGGGCAGCACCAGGGACGACTGGACCATGTGCAGGCCGTGCACGCGGGCGGGATCCAGCTTGACCAGCTCGCGGGCGAAAAAGTCGGCCTGCTTCTGGTTGTTCCCCTCCACGCAGACGCGGTCGCCCGGCTGAAGCAGGTCGGCCAGAAGCGCCGCCACGCGGTCCGGCGCCACAAACTTGCCGCCCTCCAGGCGGTACGCCGCCGTGCGGGACAGGCGCTCGTCATATCGCTTTCGATTTTGATTAAAGTCCATTCCCGATTCTCCATAAAACCTGCTGAAAAGGCAATAGCCTACTGGGCGTTTGCCTATTCCGCCGCACGCAGCGGACTGTAGACGACAGGGTCTGTCATTCCGAGCGTAGTCCAGGAATCTGCGCCGGGTAGTGTGCAAAGGTCTGTCATTCCGAGCGTAGTCGAGGAATCTGCGCCGGGTAGTGTGCAAGGGTCTGTCATTCCGAGCGTAGTCGAGGAATCTGCGCCGGGTAGTGTGCAAGGGTCTGTCATTCCGAGCGTAGTCGAGGAATCT
>CAIKKV010000091.1 GCA_903828035.1 uncultured bacterium | reverse complement strand
TGTTCGAGGGCCTGAGCGGGGAGCTGGATGTCTGGATGAGTCACGGCGACCAGGTGGACGTGCTGCCGCCGGGATTCGAAATGGCGGCCCGGACGGGAACCTGTCCGGTCGCGGCCATGGTTTGCCGGAGCCGCCGGATCTACGGCCTGCAATTTCACCCGGAAGTTGTGCACACCCCCCGCGGCGTCGACATTCTCCACCGGTTTCTGTTCTCCGTCTGTCACTGCACCCCGGATTGGGAGATGGGCCGCTTTATCGAGGAGAGCGTGGCCCGGATTCGCGCCCAGGTCGGAGACGGCCAGGTGATCTGCGGCCTCAGCGGGGGAGTCGATTCGTCGATTGTCGCCGCGTTGATTCATCGCGCCATCGGCCGCCAGCTGCACTGCATTTTCGTCGACAACGGCCTGCTGCGAACCGGCGAGGCCGAGCAGGTGGAGGAGACGTTCGGGCACGCGTTCGGAATGGACCTGCGCGTGGTCGGGGCGGCTTCCCGGTTCCTGGACGGGCTGAAAGGGGTGACCGATCCCGAGAAGAAGCGGAAGATCATCGGAAGCATCTTCATTGATGTTTTCTCCGACGAGGCCCGGAAGCTGGGCGATGTGAAGTTCCTGGCCCAGGGAACCCTTTATCCCGATGTGATTGAAAGCATCTCTCCGCTGGGGGGGCCGTCGGTCACGATCAAGAGCCACCACAACGTGGGCGGCCTGCCGAAGGATCTCAAGTTCAAGCTGATCGAGCCGATCCGGGAACTGTTCAAGGACGAGGTCCGTGAGTTGGGCCGCAAGCTGGGCTTGCCGGACCGGATCGTCAACCGGCAGCCTTTCCCGGGGCCGGGCCTGGCGGTCCGGGTCCTTGGCGAAGTGACGCCCGAGCGGGTGGCCTTGCTGCAGCAGGCGGATATGCGGGTCCAGCAGGAGATGGAGAAGCTGGAGAATTACCACACGATCTGGCAGTCCTTTGCCGTGCTTCTGCCGGTGCAGTCGGTTGGAGTCATGGGCGATGGCCGGACTTACGAGAATGTGGCGGCCCTGCGGATTGTCGAGAGCCAGGATGGCATGACCGCGGACTGGGCGCGTATTCCCTACGATGTCCTGGCGCACATTTCAAACCGGATCATCAACGAAGTGTCGGGCATCAACCGCGTGGTGTATGAGATCAGCTCCAAACCTCCCGCCACGATCGAGTGGGAATAATTGGACGCGAGGGCTTCATGAAAGCCGGTTCCACGGTATTAGTCACGGGCGCCAGCGGTCTGCTCGGAACGGCGCTGGTTTCGCGGTTGGCGCGGGACGGCATGACGGTGATCGGGCTGTGCAACCGGAATCCCATGCCCGGCCTGATCCCGGTTGATTTGATGAGCCGGGATGCGGTCCTGGACCTGGCCCGGCTCAAATGGGACGCCATCGTCAATTGCGCGGCTTTCCGCAGTCCGGACTTCTGCGAGCAGAATGTCGGGCCGGCGCGGCTCCTGAACGCCCAGGTGCCGGAATGGCTCGCCCGCATGGCGGCGGCCAGGCAGGCGCCCTTTGTCCATATTTCCACGGATTACGTGTTTCCCGGAACGCACCCCCCCTATGCGGAGTCCTCGCCGGTAGGGCCTGTGAACGTCTACGGGCAGACAAAGGTCGACGCCGAAGCCGCCGTCCTTAGCGCTCACGCGGGCGCGCTGGTCCTGAGGATACCGGCGTTGTACGGAAGGTCCGTGCCTCCCGTTTATTCGACCTTGCTGCAGGAAGGGGTGGAGGGGGCCCGCAGTCGCGTGCCTTTGGTTCTGGACGATGTGACGGTGCGGTACCCGACGCCGGTGGAAGATGTCAGCCTGGCGCTTTCAAAGGCCCTGCTGCAGGGCGTTAGCGGTCTTTTGCAAGTCAGTTCCAGCGAGGCGGCCACCCGTTTCGCCTGGACCTGCCGCATCTGCGACATGCTGGGATTGGACAAATCGCAGCTGGCGCCGGGTCCCCAGGCGGTCCGCCCGGCCCGGCGTCCCGTCGATTGCCACTTGTCCACGGCCCGGCTTGAGAGCCTCGGCCTTCCCGTGCCCCGTCCGTTCAGCGCTGTCTTGCCCGAACTGCTCGGCGAATCAGGTCTCTAGTTGAAAAGTGAGCGATGCTCCTGTAAGATGATCGCAGTCAGAATGTCATGGGGCGAGCAAGGGATTGAATGTCTGAAATGAGCAAATTGTTAAATAACTGGGAGCGCATGTTCCAGGCCTTGGAGGCCTATAAGGCCCGGCACGGCACATGCGATGTTCCGGCAAGTTACCCGGAAGATCCCTCGCTGGGGCGGTGGGTGGCGGTGCAGCGGTACCGGCGGAAGATGAATCGGCTCGAGGAAGAGCTTGTCACCCGGCTGGATCAGGCGGGCTTCATCTGGGCGCCCGGCGATCGCGCCTGGGAGCGCGGGCTCGCCCAGCTGGTTGACTTCAAGAACCGTTTTGGGAACTGCGATGTTCCGGCGCAGTGCACCACCCATCCCAACCTGGGGAGCTGGGTCGCCAACCAGCGTCATCGGAAAAAGACCGGAAAGCTGTCGGTCGATCGGATCAAGCGCCTGGACGAGGCCGGCTTCAAGTGGTTCATCTACGGCATGGACGGGGACAAGCGCAAGGCGAGCCCCCAGCCGGAGCCGGCTTCGCCGCGGAAGGGCAAGACGGAGCAGCTGCCTGAAAACCGGATTTACAATCTCGGGCACGATGAGTTCATTCAGTACGACGGCCAGGGCCCGGAGCCCCGCGAACTGCTGCAGTACGCCAAGTCGCACGGGGGGAACTTCCCGCCCTTCATCCCGCTTCCGTCCGAGCCGACCCGGTTCGTTATGAACAGCGACGGCTTCGGGAAGGACCGCATCATTAAATGGAGCGGCAAGAGCCGGTTGAGCGAGGAGATCCTCGACTATGTCCGTGAAAACGGCTGCCTGCCGCCCCGCAAGTATTAAAGGGACTTGTGCTTGGCGGCGATGGCGTCCGCAAGACGGTCCAGCGCCTCGTAATCCGCTTGCTTCGGGCAGCCTTTGGCCAGCACCGGCTCATAGAACTCGACCTTGAGGTTGCCCATCGCGCCGACAAGGTGCTCCACCATCTTGGTGCCCCAGCCGAAGGAGCCGATGACTCCCGCGAAACGCGTTTTCGGGCGCAAGGCATTCGCCAGCATGGCTGCATGGGCAATCAGGGGGTGGGGGCCCACCAGCACGGCGCAGGACCCCATAACGACGCTGGCCGCATCCACCAGGGCTTCGGCCACTTTCCCGATGTCGGCCACCGCCATGTCGAACGGGATGGCCGTGACGCCGCGTTTTGTCAGCGCGTCGATCAGGTGGCGCACCATGAGCTGCGTGCTGCCATGCATCGAGACGTACGGGATGACGCACTGGTTTTTGCAGGCGTCGCTGACCCAGTCCTTGTAGGCGTCGATGATGAAGGCGGGGCGATTGTAAATAGGGCCATGGCTGGGGCAGATGGCTTCGATCGGAAGCCCGTTGAGCTTTTCGATGTTTTTCCGGATTTGCACGCGGAAGGGCATCATGATTTCGGCGTAGTAGCGGCGGGCTGATTCATAGACGCGGCATTCATCCGTGGCGTACAGGTCGGTGGTCGCCAGATGGGAACCGAAAAAATCGCAGGAGAAGAGCAATTTGTCCTCGGGAAGCCAGCTGGACATGGTTTCCGGCCAGTGTACCCAGGGGGTGGAGAGGAACTTCAGGGTTTTGTCGCCCAGCGACAGGGTTTCCCCGTCTTCAACCGTCTTGATGCGGGATTCCGGTATGCACAGGTGGTCGGCGAACATGCTCTTGGCCTTGACCGAGCAAAGCAGGGGCGCGTTCGGGTAACGGCGCAGCACCTCCGGGAGGACGCCCGTGTGGTCCTGCTCGACATGATGGGCTACAATGTAGTCGATCCGGGTGACATCCGATAGGTTGTCGAAGAACTCATCCGCCAGCGCGGCGTCGACGCCGTCGAGTAAGGCGGTCTTTTCAGAGCCCTGGACGAGGTAGGAGTTGTAAGTCGTTCCGTCGGGCAGGGGGATCAGGGAGTCAAAAAGGCGGCGGTTCCAATGGTTAACGCCGACCGCGAAAACGCGGTCGCGAATGAGTCTTTTGTTCATGGCGATCCTTTCAAGGCTAACCGGGTTATTATGCCACTGGATTTTTGACTCCGCAACCCGAAACCGGGATTGACAGATCTGCCCCGGGAGTTTAAGGTAGTGGACCTTTTTATTGAGGGCCGCTAGCTCAGTTGGTAGAGCACATGACTTTTAATCATGTGGTCGCGGGTTCGACCCCCGCGCGGCTCACCATTTCACGCCTTCCGGCGTCGGATCAATCCTCTTCGGAGCTTGATTCGCCGCCGGACTTCGGCGGAAACAGGACCGTCAGCAGTCGCAGGCTGACGTAATAGAGCGTCAGAATGACGGTGATTCCCACGACGCATATGGCTGAAATTTCAAGTCCGGCCCGCATCGCCGCTCGCGCGTCGGTTCCATCATTTTTCAGATAGCGGTTGGGCGAGGCCGCCTGGGTCTGAACCGTGGCGACGGGAACGGCAGGTTGGGAAAGAGGCTCGTCAGTCATCGCGTGTCTCCGGTTAGCTGAGAAGGGAAATAATCAGGCAGCCGACCACGATCGACCCGATCTGGCCAGCCACGTTGGCGCCCACGGCCGGCATGAGCAGGATGTTTGTCGGGTCCTCCTGCTGCGCCATTTTCTGGACAACCCGGGCGGACATCGGGAAGGCCGACAGCCCGGCCGCTCCGATCATCGGGTTGAGCTTCTGGCGCAGGAAGAGGTTCAGGAACTTGGCGAAAAGAACTCCGGCGGCCGTATCGAAGATGAACGCCAGCAGGCCGAACGTGAGGATCAGGATCGTTTGGGGCTGCAGGAACGTTTCGGCGCGCATCGTGGAGCCCACCGCGATGCCGAGAAACAGAGTTACCACGTTTGACAATTCGTTCTGGGCCGACTTCGACAAGCGGTCCACGCAGCCGGAGACGCGCAGCAGGTTGCCCAGCATGAGGGGGCCCACCAGCACCATGCCTTTGGGAAGAAGGAGACCGGTCAGGACGATGATCATGACAGGGAAGAGGATCAGCACGGTTTTGGAGACCTGGGCGTTATAGTCGGATTCCATCCTGATTTTGCGTTCCCGGGAGGAGGTCAGCAGTCGGATGATGGGGGGTTGGATGATCGGGACCAGCGACATATAGGAATAGGCCGCCACGGCGATGGCGCCGAGCCAGTTTTTGGCGAACATCTTGCCCACGTAAATCGAGGTCGGCCCGTCGGCCGCGCCAATGATTCCGATGGAGGCCGCCTCGCCCAAGGTAAAGGTTCCTGGCTTGAAGTAATTCACGCCCAGCGCCAGCAGCATGGCGCCGAAGATGCCCAGGCACGGGGGGCCGCCGAAAAAGAGGGTGACGGGCTGCTTGAGGACGATCGCAAAGTCGATCATGGCGCCGATGCCGATGAAAATCAGGATGGGAAACATTTCGGTTTCGATGCCCGCATTGTAAAGGAGGGTCAGGAATCCCTGGTCGCCGACGGCATTGGAGCCCGGGAAATTGGCCATCAGGCAGCCGGCTCCGATCGGTAGCAGCAACAGCGGTTCGTAATCCTTCTTGATGGCGAGCCAGAGAAGAAGCAGCCCGATGGCCACCATGGTGTATTCCTTGACCGTGCCGGCCACAAGGAGACTGGATAGGAAATCAAATGACATAAAACACCCCTTGAGAATCAGTCACACCGATGAAAATGTTGCGCGCCAGTATAGCAACTCCCGGCGCTTAGGCAAGCCAGACTGGACAGCCAGACTGGAATTTTCGCTAAGCCAGTTTGCGGATGGCTCCGATGACGGCCTTCCCAGGGTCTGCCGCAACGGCCGACGAGTCCTTCCACTGCAGTTTCACCAGGCCGTCGGGAGTAGCAATAGAGCCTTCTTCCGGCGTGCGGGGGCCCGCGTAGACGGGCTCGCAGACGATTCCGCCAGCAGCGCCCGGGCTGGCGTTCCAGAGCCGCATCTGCGTCCAGGGCAGGTATTGCCCGTTTTGCGCGATACCATGGTCGCCCAGTTTGAATTGGTCGATTTTCTTGGCACAGGAGCCCGCTTCGCTTTCGGCCCATGCGTCGAAATAGGAGGCCTGGTTGAAGCGCAGGGAGCAATACCCGAGGAGGCGGGCCAGGTAGTTGACGTGCCAGAGCATCTCCCCCGGCATTGTCGAGGGCAATCCGCTTTGGAAATTGATGCGGCCGCCATTATAGAAATGCTGATAGCCCCAGCCCATGACGCCCTTGTGGTCATACCGCTCGATCATCAGCCAGTCTGCGAACTTCTTGACAGTCGCCAGGAGTCGCGCGTCTTCCTTCGGCGCCAGTTCCAGGTAATCGAGCAGGCCGCCCACCGCCATCAGCCCCATCCCCGGCTTGGTGATATACGCCCCCCAGCCGTGAATTCCGGAGCCGCCGCCCTGGTCGCCGAAACTGCCGTCGGGCCGCTGGCTGTCGACAACATCCTGGGCCGCATCCCGCGCGAGTTTCAGGTAATGGGTGTCGCCGAAATAGCGGTAAAGCATCATCTGTCCGCGGATGAAGCAGGCGTCGCGCCCCACGCACATCCGGGGCCAGGAGTTCTTGTGGGTCCAGTGGGCCGTGTCGATGACCGATTCCGCCGTGCGGAGCAGGTAGTCGTCGCCCGTCTCCAGGAAGCCCGCCACCAGGGTGTGGATGCGCTCCATCGGGACGGAAAAGGCGTTCGGCGGGTAGCCGTGCATACGGGATCGAAACGCGGCATGATCCACGACGACATCGGCGAAATAGTAGGCCGCTCTCAGGGCGGACAGGTAAAGATCGCTGCGCCCGCTGCGCCAGGACAGGAGGAACATGGCGTAACCGACTTCCCCCTCCCAGCCGGGCTCGACGGCGTCCATCTCTTCGGCTGAACCGTGCCTCGGGATCGAGCCGTCCTCGAAGCCATGTTGAAACTGGGTGCGAACGGCGGCCTCGGCGGTCTTGTCCAGCTGGGCGTCATAGCTGTTGAAGACTGGTAGCAGGGAAGCCGGGGTGAGCTCTTCGCAGAGCCCGTACCACCAGTTGGGCGCGATGTAGCGGGCCACGCGGGGGGAGGCCGCGCTGTTCAGGCTGAACGAGAACGGTAGCGTGCGCCCCATGCCGCGGGGGATGATCTGCTGCTCGGCCCGGAAGATATACGAATCGGCTAGGCGGTCGCGGGCGCAGATGCCGCCGAACAACTCCATGCCCAGATACGGCTGCCAGACGAGAAAGCCGAACCGCCCGTCCACCTGCAGCGAGCCGGGTTTTCCGGGGGTGGCCAAGCGTGCGGCTTCGGTCAGGTCGAATCGCACCGGGCCCAAGGCCAGGGCATCGCTCGATCCGTCCCAGGCTTGTCCGGGGATAAACGCCTCCAGGGGGGCTCCGGCCACCCGGATGCCGAGGACGGGGACGGCGTCCGCGAGGGGGAGCCCGTCGTCGAAAAACTTGCTGTTGATGTGGTGGGCGAAGACTTCGCACACCCCGTTCGAATGAAGGCGCAAGCCGAGATGGCCGTTCAGCCAATTATGCCGGTGAAGGAAGGGATTCGTATTGCCCTTGAAGGCCTTCATGTCGGCATGTGTGGTCTGCACGTGGGGAATGGCTCCTCCGGCTTCCACCACGCGGCAGAGGGGTGACTCTTCGCGTGTCACCAGGTTGCAGGCTTCCCACCAGTGAACTTCTCCTCGGACCCTCATGCCCATGAGGAAGTCCGCGGTCTGGCCCTGCCAGGCGACTCGCACGGCATGGCGCTCCCAGAAGAAAGCGGGCTCGGGACTTTGCTCCACCAGGATCAATTCGGCGGTGGGGGGCGTCGTCGCCGGTCCAGGGCTTTCGGTCGCGGCAAGCCGGATCCGGTCGGGCGCCGCTCCCGCGTGAGGCGTCGCCAGCAAGGCTCGGCGGGGGGTGTCATCGGGTTCGCCGGGCCATTGGCCCAGGTCGCGGCGCCAGGTGGGACAGGCGCCCAGGGCAAGGCGGCTGATCGGTTCACGCGGTAGCGGCAACGAGCAGAGCAGGAGGCCTGCGTCGCCCGGCGGCGTTACGCGTGTTAAAGACGCTTTGGCGAACAGCAGGGCGGTCAGGGAGGGGCTGTTTTTCATTTGCTTCCAAAATAGCGCATTCCACGGGTCGATCAAGCGGAAACCGCAGCCCCCGATCCAGGCCTAACGATCGCGCGATCCGGCGAAAGGTTAGGGCATGAGCGGGAGGGCGACCTGGACAACGGTGGTGTGACCGGCCCCTTCCCGTATCGAAATGGTTCCCCGATGCGCGCTAGCGATCCAGCGGGCAATGCTCAAGCCAAGGCCGCTGCCTTCAACATCGCTTTGGCGTGCCGTCCCCCTGTAAAAACGATCGAACACACGCTCCCTTTCTTCCGGGGGGATTCCGGGTCCCGTGTTGACGATCTGCAGGTCGGCCGAGTCGTGGTTCCGCCGGAGCGAGATTGATATCCGGCCGCCGGTCGTGTTGTATTTGACGGCATTGTCCGTCAGGTTGAGCAGCAGTTGGCGGAGCCTGTGCCGGTCGCCGATGACCATCAGGGCCTCGCACGAAGCCAGCACGACCGTCAATCCCCCGGGTTGGGCCAGCACCTCGGCATCGGCAAAGGCATCCCTGACAAGTTCATCCAGTGGAACCGGTTCGTGGGCCATTGGGAGCAGGCCTGAATCCGCCTTGGTCAGGAACGTCAATCCGTCCACAATGCGCGTTAACCGTTGAATTTCGTCCAGGTAGCCCAGCGTCCGCTCGCGGCTGGCCGGTGTGCAATCGGGGTCGTTCAAGGACGACTCCATCTCCCCATGCAGGACGGTCAGCGGCGTCTTAAGCTCATGGGAGGCGTTCAGCGTAAAGTCGCGGATCCGCTGGAAGGAGTCGGAGAGCCGGCCGATCATGGCGTTGAAAACGCCGGTGAGCCGGTCGAGTTCATCGCCGTTTCCAGACCCGGAGATCGGCTCCGCAAGGTTGCCCTCGTTGATCCGTTCAGCGATGCGGGTGAGGATGGAGATCGGGGCCAGGATCTCGCGGGTCAGCCAAAGGCCGCCAGCCAATCCCAGCAGCGCGGCGGGCAGGCTGTACCAGAGAATGATTTCCCGGATTTCCGTAGTTATTTCTTCTTCCGCGCGGTTTTCGGCCTCCAGGCGCGCGGAAGAACTTGCGAAAACGGCCGCTTCGGCCCTTTTCCGGTTGGCGTGGCGGCGTTCGACAACCAATTCGTAGTAGGAAAGGGGGCCAATGAGCAGAATGGAGATAAACAGGACGCCGGCGTACCAGAGGGTGAGTCGCATGCGGATGGTCATTCGGCCACCTTCATCACGTA
>CAIKKV010000090.1 GCA_903828035.1 uncultured bacterium | reverse complement strand
GTCCGCCAGGGCCATCTCCTCCTGATCCAGCGCGCCGAAGATGGCCGCCCGGCGGGCGAACAGGTTCGCATCCCGGGGCGACCGCTCCAGGGCGACCGAATAATCGTCCGCCGCCTCGCTCAGGTTGGACACGGCGAACTGGCAGTCGCCGCGCCGCATCCACCCCCCCGCCTCATGGGGCATCGCTTTCGTCACGGTGGTGAAGTCGGCCAGCGCCGCCTCATACCGCTTCAGCCCCATGCGCGCCTCGCCCCGCTTGTAGACCAGGGCCGTCTCGCCCGGGTTGAGCTCGAGCGCCTGGGTGAAATCGGCCTCCGCCTCCTCAAAGCGGCCCAGGGCCACAAAGCAGTCGCCGCGGTTGCCGTAGATGACGACGCGGTCCATCGAATTGGTGCCGGAGCTCCGGACCAGCTTCAGCGCCTGGTCATATTGGTCCAGCGCGGCCGCCCCGTTTCCGCCCTCCTGCAGCAGCCCGGCCAGGAACAGGCGCGACGCCAGGTGCTCCGGATACAGGTCCAGGCCCGAGGCCAGGGCCGAGATGGCCCGCTGCTGCTTGCCCGCATGCGCCAGGCGGACGGCGCGCTGGAAATCCGCCTGCGCCATCGACTGCCGCTGCTCAAGGCCAAGCCGGCCGGCCGAGCCTGTCCGGCACCCCGCCACCAGCCCCGCGGCCGCCAGAAGCGCCGCCATGACCCCGGTCATTCCCGCTTTCATGCTCATCATTCCCGTTAGCCCCTTCATGTGATCAGCCATTCATCCACCAGCGCCCCCGCCGACTCCGGCAGAATGCCGGCCGCGCGCGCCAGGTCCAGCACCGTATACCGCGCGCGGATCTGGTGGCTCCGCAACAGCGCCTCCACAAAGTGATCGCGCGAGCAGCCGATGTCGGACAGCCGATGGGCGGCCCCGGCGCGCTTCAGGCAGTCCTTGATCCGGGCCGGCGCCGCCGCCTGCGCCGAAATGATCCCGCGCACCGTCGCCCAGACGCCCGGCTCGTTCAGCCGCGCGACCGCCTGGACCGCCCGCTCGCGCTTGGTCGCATGCTCCTCCTCCACCACCGGCGCCAGCGCGCCCCAGTAGGCGGCGTCCGTCGGCTCCTTCCGCACGCGGAAAAGCGGGGCTTCCAGGGCCAGCAGCCGCTCATACAGGGCGGCCGCCACAATGGCGCCCAGCCCGACCTGCCGCCCATGATAGTCGTGCGGCTTCCCCTCGGCCATCGCTTTCATGTCGAGCACGTGCGACACCATGTGCTCGCCCCCGGAGGCGGGGAACGAGGTGCCGGCGAGGGTCATGGACAGCCCGGAATAGAGCAGCGCCATGAACAGCGCCTCCAGGGAGGCGGGCGCCCGGTTGGCCAGCCCCTCCGGGTCATTCATGTAGACGGGCTCCAGGTTGCGGATCAGCCGCGCGCAGAGGGGGCAGAAATATTCGCCGAACAGGAGCCGGTTGATGGTCCAGTCGGTCATGCTGACCGGCTTGGCGATCACGTCGCCCAGCCCGGCGCAGGTCAGCTTCCAGGGCGCGTCGGCCAGCACGGACGGCAGGGCGACCACGGCAAACGGGGCGGCCCCGTCGACCACCCGCTTGATGCCGCGGATGGCGGGCGCGATGTTGGCCGACGTGTAGCCGTTCATGGAGGCGGCGGTGGCCACCACCATGTAGGGCAGGTGGCGGTCGAAGGCGAGCCACTTGGCCAGGTAGTTGACGACC
>CAIKKV010000089.1 GCA_903828035.1 uncultured bacterium | reverse complement strand
GTCAGGGAATTACCTTCCCCGGTGAAGATATTGGCCGCCCCCGCGGCTCAGGAAGTCCACCTACAGGCCCAAGTCGGGCTTCTCTGGCCCTTCGCCATGGGATGCCGCCAGGGCGCACCGTATGAGTCGGCTGGCGGTTTCAGGCCCTATGTCCTCAATCATAGTCCCGACCTCCGACACGGTAAGGGCCGGGTGACGGTACTCAAGCGCGAGGTGCATTAGCTCGCGTAGGCTCTTGCTAGTCGTTCCCACCACCGCGCCGGCCCAAAGCCCGGAAGCTCGCAGGGCCCGGAAGGTGAAATTCATCCGCCAGCGGGCACCGGCATGATCGAACGACACCTCGCCGGTTAGCAGATCGGAGCGGACGTTCATGTCTGGCTTCCCATGCTGGCGAGGGCCTTCTTGATCGCGGCCCGTAGCCTGAAGCGGAGGCGCTTCACATGGCGGTCGCGGGTTGGCCTGAAGAACGGTTCCGGCGGGGCCTTGGGTGTGCCGTACTCAATCGCCCGGGCGTAGTCGTAGGATGGCGAGTTGCCCTTGCCGCCGGCCCGCACGGCAACGGTGGTCAGAGGCCCGCCGGCCTTCACCCTGACCCGCACCGCGTGTTCCACCCCTACGTCCTCGGCCCGGACTGAAGCCGACAGGGCGCCGGTGTCGTCATCAATGGCCCGGCGCATCTCCTTGACCATATTCTCGGCCGTGTCGTCGATGACCCGCCGCGCCTCGGCCTTCATCACGTCCGGGATCAGGTCGAACCGTCGCCGAAGCCTGGCGAGGGTCGCGGGGCTAAGGGGGCGGGCCATCTAGCGCCCCTTCGACAGGCTGAAGCGGCGGCGGCGAGAATCATCCGCCGGGACGACTTGGCGCGAGGTTTGAACCGAAACGTGCGCGCCTTGAACGGCCATCCCTTCCATCTGGCGGAGAAGGTCAGCCGTCATCACGGCGCCGCGAAGGTCGAAGACGACGGGCCGGCCACCACCACCGCCGCCCTGCACGTCCCGAGCCGGGATCACGCTTGTTCCCTTCGGCAGGTTCGCCAGGACTTCGCCCTTGTGGACATAGGCCAAACCACCGCCGAAGTTTTCGACGCCATTGGCGAACGACGGGAGGCCGGGGAAGCCACCCGAGAAGCTCTTGAGCATCGTTCCGGCCGATCGCAGCCAGTCCAGGCCGCCGCCCTTTCCGCTCCCTCGCGCGCCGCGCAACAGGTCGGTGATCGCGGTCGAGAGGTTGTCGAACAGGGCCTCGCGAATCTTGCCGGCGAGGTACTGGCCCAGGTCGCCGTCGGCAGCAGCCTCTAGACCACCGCGAACGCCGTCATACGTGGCGTCGTAGAGGTTTTCTTCGTGGATTTTGGACAGGCGATTGGACTCGACCACCCGGGCGGCGTCTTGAGCGGCGGCTAGGGCCTCGATGTGAAGCCGGGCCTGCTCGGCTGCGTTGGCGATCCCGGCCTGTTGGTAGCGTTCGGTGAGCTGCAGCGTGTCCAGCGTCATCTGTTGGGTGCGGGCCTCTCGGTCGCGACCTTGCTCCCGGAGAAGCTCAATCGAGGCCTGAAGGCGCAACACCTCGCGTTGGCGTTCCAGATCCTCCGGGGTCGGGCCGGTCGGGGCGCGAATCGCTGACCTGCCCCCGCCTCGGGCGGCACCACC
>CAIKKV010000088.1 GCA_903828035.1 uncultured bacterium | reverse complement strand
GTTCTCCAGCACGGTAAATGCCGAGTACAACGCGCCGTGCTGAAACAGCATGCCGACCCGGCTGGCCGCACCCGAGGTGGTGAGTTCCACTGCCGGACGGCCCAGCACGGTGACACTGCCACCCATGGGTAACTCCAGCCCCAGCATCAGGGCTTTGCCGATATATAGTTTCAGTCGTTCATAGGCGTCCCGCCTTCGTTGCCCGAAATGCAACGCGCCGCGCAGCATGGCGTGAACGAACGCAAATGCGATCACGCCCACCCCGATTAACTCCAGCCCCCGCGCGATCAATTCCACAATTTGCATGATGTCCATATCGCGAGCTCCAAAATTAGAAGACTTCCGCGTGAAAGAGAATGGAGAGAAACAGGAACAGGCCTAGAA
This sequence comes from uncultured bacterium, assembly GCA_903828035.1. The sequence continues at coordinate 5,013 of CAIKKV010000088.1, read as the reverse complement.
GCCCGATCATCAGCCCCATCTGGAACGAAAAATTAAAAGCCCTGTAGTGCTTCACGGACTGCTTGTTCAGCTGTCTGACGGTCTGGCAGTACTCAATAGACCCGAAGATGGCGGAGAGCACGCCCAGGGCGATCAGGAACAGCCCGAACCGGCGCGGCCCTTCCGGTTTCATCAGGCCCACCTCGCCGGCTTTAACGGCGGTCTGGAGGATCTTGTAGATGGTGAAGCCGAAGCTGATCATGGACAGGCTCGTCCGAACCCAGGCCATCAGGGTCCGGTTGGCGCCCATGACCGTCCGCTCAATGGCCAGGTCCGTGCGTTCGCTAGCCATGTCGTTCGCTGTTTTAACAGTTCCATCAGTCATTAATGATCTCCTCTCCCTATGCCTTTGACTCGTGCCTCTTCCGCCTCCCTACAATCCCGTCAGCGTTTGAACGAATCGGATCACCAGCTGGTCCACCGGATATTTCAGCAGCAACAGCGGCAGCATCGGCAGCAGCACGGATGCCGCCATTCCCACCACGAGCCTCTGGCTCGCGGGAACCAGCCGCATGCCGCGCACGACGTTCATGCTGTTACCCAGGTCGGCCAGCGACTGCAGATCCGCCGTGCCGAGCTGGGCGTCGCCCGTCGCGCTTTCATCCCGCACCCACTTGCGTTCGAACGCGTCCACATAGCGGGACGCCATGGCCATGTAGGCGCTCCACCCGCTGACCCGGCAGCGCCAGAGCTTTCCCGAAAACAGGACGAGCGGGCCGATAAACAGCGCCGTCACCAGGGTCAGCACCATCGGGATCAGGCGGCCCAACGTGTCAAAGGTGATGGCGCCCGTGGATATCCCTTCCGCAAAGGAGGCCGCATAGACCGCCCCGATCGCGACCATCAACGGGACAAAATGATCCTGGACAATCTCAAGGAACCCCAGGCCTCCCGCGCCATCCGGGTGAGTGGGAACCAGGTGGAGATCCAGCTTCTCCACGCGCCAGAGAAAGTACCACCAGAGCCCCAGGCGCCAGAGCCAGCGCATCATCAAGAAGCGGAAAAGCGGCAGGCAGGCCCCCAGGTACCAGCCGTTAACCCAGGTCACCCGGCCGCCGGCCTGCGCCAGGATCGCCCCCCAGTTCCCCGTGCTGCCCGACATCGCGTCAGAGGGCGCGACCAGGGGAAACACAAACGCGACCAACAGGAAAAGAGCCTCCGGAACCGGGGAGTCCTTCCCCCGGCCGACACGATGAACAAGCGCTCCCAGCGCCGGCAGCTCGGACGCGGGCACCACGCCTGAACTCACAATTTCGCGGGCAAACTCCGCCATCCGGGGAACCACCCATGCTTCACAAAGGAAAAACAGGGGGATCGCCACGAGCAAGCGCACATGCGCCCCGATCACGCCGAGGGAGAACACGTTCCCGCTGACGCCTTGCAGGAGCGCCAGCACGACCAGGATCCCCCAGGCCGAGAGGCCCAGCGCCAGCCCCACCCCCACGGTATTCGAGCCGGCCCGAACCAGCCCCAGGCGGCAGCCCAGCCTGTGCAGCGGGCCGCCGAGCAGCGAAAAGTCCGGGATTGCGGAATCTTCTTTCATGATCCCTTCTGTTTGTCTGCCTCAACATCCGCATTGGCCATTTTCATTATCTCGTCCGCGTAGCGTCCTTGCCTCAGCAGATCCGCCATCGTTTTCATGGCCTCCTGGCTATGCGCGAAAAACGCCTTCAGCCCTTCACACAGCCAATTCAGGCCCGGCTCGCCCTCGGCCGTGGCCAGGACCCGGTTTTTCGGGCACTCGCCGTGGCAGGTGAACAGGAACGGGCAATCCCTGCATGCTTTCGGCAGGCCGGCGGACTTCGCGAGGCCGAATGCGCGCTGCTTTTCCGACCCGACCAACTCTTCCATCGGCGTCCGGGTGATGTTCCCGAGCAGATGCGCCGGCTCAACAAAATGATCGCACGAGTAAACGTCCCCGTTGTGCTCGAGGGCCACGCCTTCGCCGCAAGTCGGGCTCAACACGCACAGGGTGGAGCGGCCTCGCACATACGAGGCCAGGACGCCGTCGAAAAACTGCACGAACATCGCGCCCACGTCCCGCTTCACCCATTCGTCGAAGATCTCGATCAGGAACCGGCCGTACGGACCGGGCTTGACGGATCGATCGGTGACGCGCGTTCCCTCCTGGTTACCGGTCGCGTTTTCGCGTTCAACAATCGGAATGAATTGAAGATAAGGTGCCTTCAGCTCGTCCCGGAAGAAGCGGTACACCTCGAGCGGATGCCCGCTGTTGACGGCGTTGACCGTGCACAGGATATTGAACTCGACCTGGTGCTTCTGCATCAGCCGGGCCGCGCGAAGGACCTTGTCAAAAACAGGCTTCCCGGACTTATCGCGGCGATAGGCGTCATGCAGGGCGCGGGGGCCGTCCATGCTGAGTCCCACAAGGAAACGCTTTTCGCGCAGAAACTCGCACCAGGCGTCATCGAGCAGCACCCCGTTCGTCTGGAGGGTGTTCTCGACCATCATGCCCGGGCGCATCGCCGCCAGCTCGACATCCACCGCCCGCTTAAAGAAATCGAGCCCCATGAGGGTGGGCTCGCCGCCCTGCCAGGCCATGGTCACGGTGTTCACGCGGTGGGCCCGGATCGTCTGGCGGACATACCGCTCCATCACCTCGTCGGTCATCCGGAACGCGCTCTCGGGGTAGAGCGCCGCCTTTTTCAGGAAAAAGCAGTAGTCGCAGGCGAGATTGCATTTCGCTCCCGTCGGTTTCGCCATCACATGGAAGGCGGAAAGTGTTTGCTTCTCAGCCATAGGATCCCTTTCAACATCTGGCAGGCGAACGTCCGGCAGACATAGGCCGTGGACTTGCCGTCGCGGGGCGCAATTTCTCGGATGAACGGGAGGCGCCGGGCCCGCTCGGCCTGCAAGCCCCCCCTACGCCGGCTTGCGCACTCATTTACTTCCTCCGCCGCAAGGGGTGGGTGTTCATCGTCAGCGTCACCCCGTCCCGCTCCACCTCCCGGCCAGACCATTCCGCCTCCACGTCCGGATGGGCCCTTCCATCGATTTCTACGACAGGCCTCGCCACCCCGTCCGCCACGCCGGAATCCACTCCCAGGGCGATCCTGTTTCCCGGATCCGCCTCACCGGGATCCATCAGCAGGTCGATGGGCGTCCAAGTCCTTCCTGAAAGCTGCGCCTCCGCCCACACCCGGGGCTCGGGGATGATCCAGGGGGTCTTGCCCGTCGGCAGCACAAGCCCCGCCATCAGGCGGGCCGGTATGCCCCGCTCCCGCAGCCCGGCGACGAGGCGGGAATGCCGTTCGCGGGAGCGGTCCGTTTTAAAATAGGTCCATCCCGCAAGTTCCGGGGCGCTCAATAACCCGCAGACCTTCCGAACCGTATCGAGGGCGGAGCCGGGATTCGCATTTTCCGGCAGGGCCGCCAAGGGGGATTTACGCTTCTCCACCCTGAACAGGACGGTGACCCCACGCTCCGAACCGTTCGTGAGCCCCGACAAATCGATGCTGAGCTGCGGGTTGCCGGTGGAGGAATCCATGACAAGGGTGGCGGGAAGCCCGCCCCGGACAAGATACTCGCAGAGGATCTGGCCGTCCAGGGTCAAGGGAACGGGAATCCGGGCCGTCATGGTTTGGAAACCGGGAGGCACCGCGTGAATCGAGAGGGAAAGGGTGGCGTCAATCGCACGGTTCTGGGCGGCAGCCAGAACAGGAAAAAGGAAGATGGCAAGCAACCACCTCATACCGCAGGTCTCTCCGTTAAAAAGGGGCGGGCAGATCCATAACCCGTTTCTGCCTCGCCCCCGTTCATGAAACCACTCTCGCGACACCGTCATTAAAGCCCAGGGCACACAACGGCGCCATCAGGCTTAACCTGAGTGGGAGCGGGAAGTAACCTGAGAACACTCCCATTAATGTGGGTGAAAGTTAGTCATGTCGGCCCGACGGGTTTCCACACAAAGCCCGCCTTGGAGATGTATCAGCCCTGTTTTTCCATGTGAACGGATCATCGGGCTTCAACTGGGAACCCATTCGCGCGCCGCCCTGGCGTGCGCGACAGCGCCGCAGGCGCGCGAAGGCTAGTCGGGTTCGGCGTTCCGTCAGCCGGAACGCTGAGCCCCCGCTGGCAAACCGGCGCCAACAGGCGCAAGTTCCGGCGCGCAAGGGACTGCGCGCCCTGCCTGAAGTCTGGTTTCACAGGTAGGGCGGGCCGCCGCCAAAAAGCAAACCATTCTGTGGCCTGTGTGGAAAGTAGGCGCTTGCGCCACCGGAACCGCCTGTGTAAAGTGATTCCGTGATGCCCATTCCCCACGACTTGCACGTTCACACCTATTTGTCGGCGTGCTGCCCCGACAAGGTCCGCCACCGTCCGGCGGCCATCCTGGCCGAAGCGGAGCGGCTCGGGCGGCGGCTGATCGGATTCTCGGACCATGTCTGGGCCAACCCGCTCCTGCCGGCCCCGGCCTGGTACCAGCCGCAGGATGAGCGCCAGATCCTCCGCCTGCGCGAGGATCTCAAATCCGTTTCGAGCCCGGTCCGGGTCCTGGTCGGCTGCGAAGCGGACACGGCCTCGCCGGGCCGGTTCGGCATCTCCCCCGCGTTCGCCGCCACCCTGGATTTCGTCAACCTCTCCTGCTCCCATTTCCACATGAGGAACTTTGTCGCCCAGCCGGCCGACGACAGCCCCGGGGCGCTGGGAAAGCATATGCTGGAGTTTTTCAGGTCGGCCGCCGGAAGCGGGCTGGCCACCGCGATTGCGCACCCCCTGCTTCCATTCGGCCACCTGCCCCAATACGAGCAGGCGATCGCCTCGCTCGGCGACGCCGAGCTGCTCGACGCCTTCCATGTGGCGGCCGCCCATGGAGTGGCGCTCGAAATCACGGCCAAGTTCATCTCCCCGTCGCGCGGGGTCGCGTGGGGCCTGGAAACGCCGCAGCGGGTGTTAACCCGAGTTCGCCAGTTGCAACGATTCTGAAAGTATTTTTGATCGACGCAAACCATAGCG
>CAIKKV010000087.1 GCA_903828035.1 uncultured bacterium | reverse complement strand
CGAAACGCCGGAGGAGTCGGCCCTGGCCGAGTGCGGAAAGGGGCAGAACCGGAACCGGGACCTGGTGGCGGACGTGAAGAAAATCCAGCGGGCCGGGCTCCAGGTGCAAGGCGGCTTCATCGTGGGGTTCGATCACGATCCGCCCTCCATCTTCCAGCGGCAGATCGAGTTTATCCAGAAGAGCGGGATCGTGACGGCCATGGTGGGCTTGCTTCAGGCGCCCCCCGGCACCCGGCTGTATGCGCGCCTGAAGCAGGCGGGCCGGTTGGCGGGGATTTCGACGGGCGATAATGTGGACGGAACGACGAACATTGTGCCGCAGATGGGCATGACGGCTCTCCGGGACGGCTACCGCCGGATCCTGGACACGATTTACGCGCCGGGACCGTATTACGCGCGGGTCCGGACTTTTCTCCGGGAATACGGCCCTGTGAAAGTTCGCGGGAAGATGCGGCTGTATCACATTCCGGCGGCGCTCCGGGCGTTTTTCCGCCTGGGCGTTTTGGGCGAGGGGAGGCGGGAGTTCTGGAAGCTGCTGGCCTGGACCCAGCTCCATCGGCCGCGCCTTCTGCCGGACGCCATGATACTGGCCATCACCGGCTATCATTTCCGGAAGGTGTGCGAGAAGGCCCGGATGGCGGCGGAGTGAGGCCCGTTCAGCGGCGGTTGCGGGCGGGCTTGGGGGGCCTGGTCGGCGGGGGTGGGGGCGGCAATTCGTGCTCGCGCACCACGATCACCCGATCCGGCCAGCCGAAGGGCGGTCCCCCGTACCAGTAGTTGTCGTACGGCGTCCAGCGGTTCCAGTTGTCGTAGGCCGCGTCCCGCCGGATCGCCTCCACAAAGGTCTGCTGCATGTAATCCAGCACCTCCGGCGAAACGCCTTGGGTGTGCAGCTCAACCAGCTGGCTGGCCTGGAGCCGGTAGATGGTGCCGGAGGCTTTCATTTTCCCGATAATCTCGCCCGCCGGCACGCCGGCCTTGCTCATCTCCACCACTTGGGGAACCGTCACCGGCTCGGGCCGCGGTTTCGGGCTGACGCATCCGATTCCAGCCGCCAGCAGAAACAGGGGCAGTATTTTGATTAGCTGGTTTTTCATGGTTATTTCCTTATCCGCTTGACCTGTTTCAACGATACGCATTCCAGTCCGGATGTCCATCGGTAAATCCCTTAGAGCTTGAAATGAGATTGATCTTTCCCCGGCCAGGGGATATCGTCATAACGTTATCATTATGGATAGGCCTGACGTGACAGGGAAGGATCGGGTTATGGATCAGACCGTAGCGTTGACGGCGGAAGAACTGCAGGCGGCGCAAACGCCCGACTGGGTCAAGGAAACGATTCCCCAAGCGTTTCGCCCCTTCCTGGGGAAGTTTGGCGTGCTGCCCCCCTGGATTCCCAAGCCGGGGCCGCTGGGCAAGAAGGTGCTCGGCCTTGACCGCTGGCAGGGGAACCATTTCATTGTCTGCCGGCCGGAGACCGAGTCTTACCTCTATGGCGAGTACTCGCCGACCCAGGTGGTTTACACGCCCGGCCTGCTTCCCTCCTTCGAGCGGCTGGCTGCCGCCGAGGCCGGCCATCTGCGCACGGCCCGGGAAAAGGCCGTCGCGTTTGTGACCCGCACGCTGCCCGTCGTCCTTCCCCACGCCACCGTGCCGCCCATCGGGCCGTACTGCAGGACCGACCGCGCCCTGGACGACGAGGCGCTGCTCGCTTCGGGCTGCGGCTTCTGCAACGAGCAGGCGCGCATCTTCATCCGCCTCTGCCAGGTCAGCGGCATTCCCGCCCGGTTCGTGTTCCTCTTTTATTCAGACTACGCCACCGGGCACACGACGGCGGAGTTCTGGACCGGGTCCAAGTGGGCCATGGTCGACGTGAGCTGGTTCGCGGTCTTCCCGGGCCGGGACGGAACCCTGATGAGCGCGGCCGAGTGCCACGGAGGGCCCGCGAGCCGCGGCCTGATGGCGGACGCCTATTTCGAGCGGATGCGGCAGATCCTGGACCTCGGCGATGAAGCCATCGCGGGCCGCGCGGTTCCCGCGGATACCGCCGACCGGCCGGCCGCCCTCCGGGCGAAAGCCGGCGAGATGAGGGCCTACGTGAAGGAACGCTTCGACAAGGCGTACCTGGCGAAACATCTCTGTCAATTCGGCATTGAAAACTATCCGTTGCCGGCCTGAGCCGGGCCGGAAACATCAGTCATTCGGAGGTTGCCTTGAAACAGTGGATTTTGGCGGGCGGATTGGTTCTGGCGGCGGGCCTGGGTCAGGCCATGGATGTGGTCAAGGACGGCCGGGCGGTGGCGGGCGTCTGGTACGAAACGACGCCGACCAATGCCATGGGCATCAATGAGCAGGCGGCGGCCGAGGAGCTGGCCCGCGTCGTGAAGCGGATGTCGGGCGCCGACCTTGCCCTGCATGCCGTGGCGCCCGGTGAAAACCCGGCCGTGAAAGCCCCCGCCATCCTGCTGGGTTCGCTGGCGGACCGGAAGGGCTTTCCTGTGACGCTCAAATCACGGGCTCGGGACGGCTTCCGGATTGCGGAGAAAGACGGCATTCTCACCATCGCCGGCGAATCGGCCCAGGGGGTTTACAACGGCGCGGTCACCCTCCTTGAGAGGTGGGGCTGCGGCTGGTACACCCCCGGCGAGGTCGGGGAGGTGATCCCCTGGCTCGCCACGGTGACGGTTTCCAACAACCTGGACCACTCCGAGGTCAGCGATTCGATCAACCGCCGCCTGTGGTACGGCGGCGGCGGAAGCCGGGTTACGGGTGGCGATAAGACCCTGATCCCATGGCGGTACCGGAACAAGGGTTATATCGAATGTGGAAGCTGGAGTCATGCCTGGGGCGGACTGGTGTCCAAGGAGCTGTTCACTACCAAGCCCGAACTGTTTGCCGTCAAGCGGGGCAAGCGGAGCCCGGGTCAATTGTGCACGGCCAATCCGGAAACCGTTCGCCTGGCGGCGGAAACGCTCATGAGGAAAATGGAGGCCGATCCGGAGCAGACGGTTTTTCCGGCCGGTCCGAACGATGGTGGCGGGCTGTGCGAATGCGCCGAATGCGCGAAGATGCACACGCCGGGTTACGTGGAGTACACCACGGGAAAGCCCTGCTATTCGGATGCCATTTTCAAGTTTGCCTCGGACATCGCGGCAATCACCTCCAAGCGGTTCCCGGACCGGGATCTGGGCATTCTGGTCTACAGCGATTATTCGCGTCCGCTGGTGAAGCTCGAGAAGCTCGATCCGAGGGTCTTCCCCATGATCGCGCCCATTCGCCGGTGCCGCATCCACGGCCCGGGAAGTCCCCTCTGCCCGTCTTCCCGGATCCTCAAGGATGAAATCATCGCCTGGGCCAAGACATCAAACGGCAAGCTCGGCTTTTATCCGTATAACTACAACCTCGCGGACGCGCTCCTGCCGTTCACCAAGTTCGACTACTACAAGCGGCTCATCGCGACGCTCAAGGAGGCGAAGGTGAAAGAGCTGGCCTGGATCCCGGAGTCCATGGACAGTTGGACCACCCACGCGCCGCTCCTGTATCTGAGCATTCGCGTGCTATGGAGCACCGATGTCGATGTGGATGCGGAACTGGAGCGCTTCTTCAAGGGGTTCTACGGCCATGCCGCGGATCCGATGCGCGCCTACTGGCTCCGGATTGATGCGGCATACGCCACGACTCCCGCGCACGCGGGCTCCTCCTCCGGGCAGCATCGGGTGTGGACGCCCGACCTGCTGAAAGCCTGCCGGGCGGACATCGACCAGGCGAAAACGCTGGCCGCGGATGACCGCGAAAAAAAGGCGGTGGAGATGGCGGACGCCGGCTTGAAGTGCGCCGAGCTTTACATGGCCATCTGGAACGAGATCGGCGCCTGCGAGTTCGATAAGGCCGCCAAGGCGCAGGACCAGCTGAAGGCTTTCATCGGCGAAAAGGCCGCCATCACCAATCCGCCGTCCTGGTTCCAGGAGCGGTACGCCTGGGGCTACTTCGAAACGTTTGTCGGCAGAACCGTGAATGACGGAGCGCGGATCCTGGCGGCGGGCGGCCAGATCCTGGTCCGGCTTCCCGATGCCTGGAAGTTCAGCAAGGATGAAAAGGCCGCGGGCGCCGAGGCGGGCTGGGGGAAGCCCGGGTTCGACGATCAGGCCTGGACGAATCTGGCCACCTTCTCGAAAACCTGGTGCGACCAGGGTCTGGATGACTATCTGGGCCAGGCCTGGTACCGGACCCGGTTCACGGCGCCGGCCGACCTGAAGGGCGACCTTCGTCTCTGGTTCGGCGGGTTCGACGAGAACGTGGACGTTTACCTGAACGGCGAGGCGCTGGGAGAAAAAAAGGGTTTTGTGAAGCCGGCTGAATATGCCGGTATCGGCAAGTTCCTGAAGCCGGGCGAAAACGTCATCGCCGTGCGCGTCGCGGCCGGCGGACTTGCCGAAATGGGAACGGGCGGCATCCTGATGCCGGTGATGATCTACCGGGCCGGCGGCGGCGGGGCCGTCAAGACGCCGGGCGCCAAGGGCGTGGATTACGAGATGTGAAAGGGGCGATGGAATGAGCGACGCCATTTTGACGACCGGCACGATTCCCGAGCCGACCGGCGCGGACCGGACGAACCATGTTGTCCTGGGCGGGGTTCCCCTGAAAAAGGGACAACTCCGCGAGGCGGGCGCGTTCGGCCTGGCCCTGGACGGCCGCACCTTCCCGGTTGACGGCACGCCGGCCGCCTGGTGGCCGGACGGCTCGATCAAGTGGCTGCGCCTGTGCGGGCCGGTCGACTTGAAGGGCGGCAGCGACAACGCCTTCACGTTGGCCGCCCTGCCGGCCTCGGGCGATCCGGGGCTGCAGGTGCGCCATCTCCCCGGCATCGAGGAGATCGTCACGCCTTCCCTGACGGTCCGTATCAGCCCGGATCCGCACCGCGTCCTGGACGTGCGCTCCCGCGGGGGGCGCCTGCTGACGAAGGGGCCGGGCTTGTCGGCCCTCCTGCGGCCGGCGGCTCCGGAAGGCCCGGTGCGCGGGGCGGTGGCGTGGACCTTTGAGCCCGGCAACGCGCGGGTGGTGGTGCAAAGCGCCGCCCGCGTGGTCGTGCGGCTGGCCGGCCGCTTCGTGGAAGACGGGCGGATGCTGGCGGAGCTGGTGACCTTCATCGAAGTGGTCAGGGACGAGCCGCGGATCGGAATCCAGCCGGTCCTGATTTTCCTGGGCGATCCGGATCGCGACCTCCTGGCCGCGCTGACCGTGACCGTGCACACGGTGTTCGGGGGCGACCAGGCCCGGTTCGGCTTCGGGCAGGATCGCGGGCCCGGCTATTGGGACGACTGCCAATGGTTTCCGGACGGCCACCGCTGGCCGCAGGCGCGGCTGGTGCAGGCGGGCTCGACCTTCTGCCGCCTCGACAAGAGGACGGGCCCCGCGGCGGCCTGGGTCAAGATTAGGGAGGGGCAGCGGGCGCAGGGGTGGAGTCACGTGGGCGGCCCGACGGGCGGCGTCACGGGCGCCATGCGCTACCTGTGGCAGGAATATCCGCGGACGCTATCGGTTGATGCGGACGCCGGCACGCTTTCGTTCGGCCTGATCCCCTCGGAAACGGAGCCGCTGGACCTGAGGCGCTATTCTCCGGTCATCCTGGGGGCCACCATCTATGAGGCGGGCGAGGGGGCGTTTCCCGCCCAGACGCACGGAGCCTATGGGATTGCCAAGTCGAACGAGCTCATGGTCCGGTTCCACGAGGCCGGCTATGAGAAGACGGAGGCGGCGCGTGCGGGTCTGTTCTGGACCCAGCCGGCCCGGCTCATGCCGGATCCCGAGGCGTTCGCCGCCAGCGGCGTGGCGGGCTTCTTAAAGGCCGTTCCGCCGGCCGGTTGCGAGGCCGGCGAGAAGCGCCTGGAGACCTTTGCGGACTTCCTGTTCGCCGAGCGCGAGGCGCGTGGCTGGTATGGCCTGATGAACTTTGGCGACATCATGCAGACGTACCTGACCGACCGGGGACAGTGGGCGTTCGATCACGGGGGGCATGGCTGGGTCAACACGGAAGCCCTGCCCGACCTGGGCCTGTGGCTGATGGCGCTGCGCCATGGCCGCCTGGACTGGCTGGAGGGCGTGATTGCCATGACCCGCCACAACCGCGACGTGGACATGTATCACCGCGGCAACTTCAAGGGCGTGGGATCGCGGCATAACGTCAACCACTGGGGCTGCAAGGACAAGGAATGGCGCATCTCCATGCCGCTGGTGAAGCGGTTTCACGATTACCTGACAGGCGATCCCTGGACCCGCGAGGTGATCCTGGAGACGGTGGCCGTTTACCAGACTTATGAGCGGACCGCCAGCGCGGCGGCCTCCATGGGGTCGGCCCTGGCCGGGCTGATGGTGAAGGCCGAGATGACCGGCGCTGCCAAGGATCATGAGGCCGTGACCCGGATGATGGAGGTGTATGCGCGGGCGATTGGCGAAGACGGGCATATGGCGAGCCAGTTGCACGTTAACCTGGCCACGGGGGAAGGGGCGCCGGTCGCGGACGGCAAAACCCTGATGGGAGTCTACTTTTTCATGCTGGGTTTCGGCGGGCAGCACGTGCTGACGGAATTGACCGAGACATACGGGCATGAGGCCCTGGCGGAGGCGATCGTGCGCCACACGAAGCTTTACTTCGGAACCTATGATACGGCTCGCTGGGCTCCCCACCAGGTTCCCAAGCCGTCCGGCGCCCTGCTGTTCCTGGCGCTGGCCTGGCGGCGGACGGGGGACAGGCGCTACCGGGATGCGATCGAGGCGTGCGTGAAGACGGGTTGGGCCGGGCCGGAGCTGGGGGAAGAAGGCGGTCCGGGCCTTCTGGAAGAGCCTCGTCGGGTGGAGATCAAGGTGGAGGGGCACCGCAACAAGATCACCTGTTCCATTGGCGATCTCATGCACATGCGGCCCTACGCCTACACCGCCCTTTAAATGCCGGTCATGGAGTCGGAGAAACGGGCCTTCATCGCCGCGCTTTCAACGATCGGCTTCGCCGGGCCGACCTGCTTCTGGATCAGGGCGATGCGGTCCTCGGGCGGCGGATGCGTTTTGCCGAATCCCGGCCCGCCCGCGTGGACGCGCGTTTCCATTTCCTTGAGCATGGCGACGAGGCCTTCCGGATTGTAGCCGATCCGGCCCATGAGGGTGACGGCCGCGGCGTCGGCTTCCTTCTCCGCCCCGCGCGAGTAGCCGTTCACGATTAGCGTTTTGGTGATGTCCTCGATGCTTCCCGAGAAGGCGTTCATGACCTCGGGATTGACCTTCCCGCTGGCTTTGGCCGACTCCTGGATGACGGTCGCCATGTCCTGGGTGTACCGGCCTTTCTTGATGGAGGAGAGGCCATGCTGCAACTCCACGTGGCCGACCTCATGGGCCAGCACCGCGGCCAGCGCCGTTTCGCTGCGGCAGCAGCGGAGCATGCCCCGGCTGATGAAGATCAGGCCGCCCGGCGCGGCGAAGGCGTTCACTTCGGTTGAGTCGAGGATGAGGAAGTGGTAGCCGCCGAAGGTCTGCGGCATATCCGACACCATGGCCAGCGCCTGACCCAGGGTGTTGATGTAGCGGGTGGCCGTGGCGGCGTCGTAGGGCTTGTAGGAGGTCAGGATCGTGGCGCCGACCGCCCGGCCGATGTAGTACTCGTTCTCGGGCGTCAGGGCTTTCGTGGCCTCGACCACGGCGGCGGTCGATTTGTTGACCGACTCGGCCTGGTCCTTGGTCATGACCCCGGCGCCGACGGCGACGGCGGTGCCGGCTTCGGCGACCTTTTGCATGGCGGCGCAGCCGGCCAGCCCGGCGGCCGTGACGGCAAGGAGAAGGAGCAGGAGGGCGCGGCGGCTAAGGCGTTTCACTTCGCACCGCCTTTCCCGAGGTTGCCGGCATCTACGAAGGCGCGGATCTCCGGCAGCGGGATCTTGATCTTCTCCATCTTGTCGATGGTGGCGAAATCGAGCTTCGCGTTCGCGTTCTTGTATTGCGATTCCACCTGCGGGTTGAAGCCCTTGCCGGCGATGGCGACCTCGTCGCTGGAGGCACCGGTGGAGGTGTCGCCTCCGGCCTTGAGCAAAATATGTTTTTCGGTGAGCGCGGAGATGTGGACCCAGCCGGCGAGGTCGCCCTCCGGCGCTTTCTTGACATGGCACCAGGGGCCGGATTGCTCCGCGACGATCACGCGGTCCCCGTAGGCCAGGCTGCCCGAGATGGCGCCGAAGGGGGAGGCTTTCTCCCGCAGATCGGCGCTTTTGAGCTGGACGCTCATCAGCTGCCCGGGGGCGGCCAGGGCGGCGCAGGCGGCCAGCAGCCCGGCGGAGACGAAAAGTGGCAATCGCATGGCAAATCTCCTTTCGAAACGCGCATTATGCCATGAGGGAAGTCGTAACGCAAGGGGGGATAGGGTTCACGGTTCAGGGGTTCAACGGTTCAGGGGTTCAACGGTTCAGAAGTTCAGAGGGGGATCGGATTTCAACCGCTGAACCCGAAACTGTTGAACTGTTGAACCTAATAAAATCTTTCCTTTCCGCCTGCCGCCGGTCTACAATGAAAGCCACTTATGACCCCCTTTGTCCATCTTCACGTCCACACCCAGTACAGCCTCCTTGACGGCGCCTGCCGGATCGGCGACCTGGTCACCGCGGCCGCCGCCCAGGAGGTCAAAGCCGTGGCCATGACCGACCACGGCGTCATGTGCGGGGCGGTCGACTTCTACAAGACCTGCAAGGCCCAGGGGGTCCGCTCCCTCGTCGGCTGCGAGGCCTACCTGGCCAAGGAGACCCGGCTGGAGAAGCGGGCCGAGTCGCAGGGCAATCCCAACTACCACCTGGTGCTGCTGGCGAAGGATGTCGAGGGCTACCACAACCTGGCGCGCCTCAACACCTGGGCGCACCTCGAGGGCTACTACTACAAGCCGCGCATCGACAAGGAGCTGCTCGCCAAGCACAGCAAGGGGCTCATCGGCCTGGGCGCCTGCCTCCAGGGCGAGGTCTCGAAGCTCCTGCTGGCGGACGACATGCCCGGCGCCATCCGCGCCGCCGGCGCCTATGCCGACATCTTCGGGCCCCGGGGCTTCTACCTCGAGTTCCAGGACCACGGCATCCCCGAGCAGCGCAAGGTCAACCGGTCGCTGGCCGAGCTGGCCCGCAAAACCGGCCTCCCGATCGTGGCCACCAACGACGTTCATTACCTGAAAAAGGAACATGCCGCGGCGCACGAGGTGCTCCTCTGCCTCCAGACGCAGGCGGTCCTGAGCGACCCGACCCACATGCGCTACGCCACGCCCGAGTTCTACCTGAAGACGGGCGACGAGATGGCCCGCCTGGCGGCGGAGTTCCCCGACGCCTGCGCCCGCACCCTCGAGGTGGCCGAGCAGTGCAACGTCACCATCGAGTTCGGGAAGCTGCACTTCCCCGAGTATCACGCCCCCGACGGGATGACCCAGACGCAGTATATCCAGGCGCTCTGCTTCCAGGGGATGAAGACCCTGTACAAGATCGCCGACCCGGCGCATCCCCGCAACGCCTTTGAGCACGAGGTCCTGGAGCGGTTCCGGCACGAGGTGTCCGTTATCGAGAAGACCGGCTTTCTCAACTATTTCCTCGTGGTCTGGGACTATGTCGATTTCGCCAAGAAGCGGGACATCCCCGTGGGCCCGGGCCGCGGCTCCGGCTGCGGCAGCCTGGTGGCCTACACGATGGGCATCACGGCCGTCGACCCCCTGCGCTACAAGCTGATCTTCGAGCGGTTCCTGAATCCGGAGCGCGTGTCGCCCCCCGATTTCGACATCGACTTCTGCCAGGCCCGCCGGGGCGAGGTGATCGAGTACGTGAAGCAGAAGTACGGGCGCGATCACTGCGCCCAGATCATCACCTTCGGCTCGCTCGGGGCCAAGACGTCGATCCGCGATATCGGCCGGGTGCTCGAGATCCCGCTGGCCAAGTGCGACCAACTGGCCAAGATGGTGCCCGAGGATCCCAAGATGACCCTCAAGAAGGCCCTGGCCGAAAACGCGGACTTCAAGACGGCCTACGAGAATGATCCCGACTGCAAGCGCATCCTGGATTATGCCTTCGTGCTGGAGGGCCTCTATCGCAACCCGGGCGTGCATGCGGCCGGCGTCGTCATCGGGGAGAAGCCGCTCATCGAAATCCTGCCCCTGGGCCGCGACAAGGACGGCGAGCCCGTCACCCAGTACCCCATGGAGCCGGTGGGCGAGATCGGCCTGCTCAAGATGGACTTCCTGGGGCTCAAGACCCTGACGGTCATCAAGGAGACGATCGAGGTGGTCAAGGCGTACCGCCACGTGGCGGTGGACATCGACCACCTGCCGCTGGACGACCGCCCGACGTTCGACCTGCTCAACAACGGCCGCACGGTCGGCGTCTTCCAGCTGGAATCCGGCGGCATGCAGAACCTGATCCGGGATATCGGCATCGACAACATCGAGGACCTGATCGCCGTGATCGCGCTCTACCGCCCGGGCCCCATGGAGATGCTGCCCGACTATACCAAGCGCAAGAAGGGCCAGGCCGAGGTGACCTACGGGCACCCGCTGCTGGAGCCCATCCTGAAGGACACCTACGGCGTCATGGTGTACCAGGAGCAGGTGCAGAAGGCGGCCAACGTCCTGGCGGGCTACTCGCT